>CAJYBK010000138.1 GCA_913064955.1 uncultured Flavobacteriales bacterium | reverse complement strand
TTATTTGTTTTAACACCAAACAGTATCCTTAATGATACTTCATGGCTTCCTAAATACTTTTGATTAAAATCTGATTTCGCTAAATCGTATCCATAAAGTAATCTAACAGAATTACCTTGAATACCTATAATACCTTTTGTAGAAAGTTCACTATTAACACTTGCTCCTACGACAAGCGCCTTGTGTCTTAAAGTAACACCACCCCAAATTTCCTTTTGCTCTCCTTCTTTCTTCATTACAACATATGGACTAATAACAGTGTTGTCATATATATTCTTTCTATAATCCGTTCCAATCTGCATTGTATAGTCAAGATTATTAACGTATCCTACACTTGCCTCTTGACTGCCGCTTAACGAGTTGTTTAACAAATTGGTTACATTAATTCCTCCATAAAAGTATTTTCCGCTAAACCATGATGACCAACCAAGATTGCTAATTTGCTTGCCACTATTATTACTTAAGGCGTTCATATTAACGTAATTACCTGAGCTAATTTCATAATTTGAACCAACAAGTTCATTACTAGCGTTTATACCTGTTAATGAGTAGGTCAATCCAACAGATAAATTAGCATCTTTAGTTAATTTAAATTTTTGAACATATGAATATGTAAATTCTATGTTTTCTAAATCACCTTTTGCGCCATTAATGTAATTGACTCCCATTCCCATTCCTGCTTTCAACTTACTGAAATAGGTATCCAAATACATAGAAGCAAAAGAAGTAGCCACATTTGAGGATGTCCACTGATTTCTGTATTTAGTTTTCAACCTTGTGATGCCCAACTCTCCAGAAAGAGATGGGTTTAATCGTAATGCATTGTAGTTTGACAAAGCAAAAATTGGATCATTAATATTCCCTAAGCCTAACTCAATATATTTTAAGTTATCAAATAGCTTTCTTTTCTTCTTTTTAATATTATCTCCATCCAAAGTTCCTTCTGAGATAGCAGCCATGTTATCGACTGTCTCATTATCAGATTTGAATTTGCCTTGTTTTTTATTCTTAGTTGTAAGTCCAAAACCATCTTTATTCTTAAAATCTAAAAATGCGTATCTATTCGAGTTCAATGATAGGATGTTAGTTAATTCTTCATTATTTCTATCCACATCATTTATTAGCATTGAGATTTCAGCAATAGTTAATTCTGTATTTGCATCCATATCAACTAAAGCATTTAATTCTGAATCAGTTTCATTTAGAATTATACCTTGTGTCAATAAATCTTTAGATGTGGACTCAAATGCATCATCGTTATCGTAGGAGAGGTCAGTTGAACTACTATTATTTGCTTTTGCGACTATTGAATTAGATGTTGTATTATAAGGTTGTGCCTTTACATACTTTTCATCTTTTGATAAGAATTGAGAATATGTATCTATTAGATCCAGCCTAACGTTTCCTTCCTTGGTAATATTATAATCAGAAACTAAATTAGAATGATATTCGGGAATAAGTTTATCCGTATTTGCAATATACATTCCACCTAAAAAGGTAGAAAACAAAATAGCTACAGTTGCCGCAATCCTAAATGTAACGGTTTCATAAAAAGGAATGGAAGCATATAAACTCGACATAGGAGTAAATACAGGTACTTCATCTTCGTTTTTGAGTGTGCTTTCTTTCCAAGATTTGAATTCATCATGAAACTCAGGATGTTCCAATACAAAGTTTTCCAACTCCTTTAATTCTAAAGTAGTTAGATTTCCTTCAACATAGTCAAAGAACCATTTTTGTATATTTCCATTGTTTATTATCATGCCACCAATTCCGCCATATCTTGCAATTGTTCCTTCATCTTTTGTCTAGCTCTAAAAAGGTACACTTTAACTTGTGACTCCTTTAAATCTAATACCTCTCCTATCTCCTCATACGAATATCCTTCAGAATCTCTTAGTATTAAAATAGATCTTTGAACATCTGATAATTGCGCTAGGGATTTTTCTAAAATATCTTTTAAAGCGTAGTTGGGTTGAAAACTTACAGGATGTTGAAATCTTACATCGTCCATTTTGTCGACAATATTTTTCTTTCTAGAAAAATTAACTAATAAATTGTGCATACATGTAAACAACCATGTTTTTGTACTTTTAAAAGCAACTTTTTTTCTATTCTCCCATAATTTACCGTAAGCATCTTGAACTAAATCTTTAGAATCATGTTCGTTCTTTGTCCACTTAAAAGCATATCGAAATATACTCTCAGAGTGCGCAGAAACGGCCATATTGTATTCTTTTCTAGTCAAATCTTACTGTTTTTCACAACTTCGCTTTTATAGTAGAACAATTAACTACCCCTAAAAGTTACAGCTTGTGGTAAAAATAATTTAATTCAAAGATAATTAATATTAGAAACTGAACAATATAAATGAGGATTGATTTGATTGTTTTAATAAATTTAGCATCATAATATTCCGTTTTATCTAAATGATTTTTACATTTGTCTAAACTAAATCAATTAAACAAGTAGAATTATAACACATTATATATGGAACAAATCAAAAGAATTTTCGATATCCCTAAGTATCAAATGGAAAAATACCCGCAGGAAGTATGTTTAGCTGGAAAGGTAAACGGAAAATGGGAAACGCTCTCAACGAAAGAGTACATTGAAAAATCTAATTTGATAAGTCATGCGCTGCGTAAACTTGGTGTTGGACTACAAGACAAAATTGCTATTGTCAGTAATAATAGACCTGAGTGGAACGTAATTGATATGGCAACTTTACAAATGGGAGCAGTAGACGTACCTGTGTACTCTACCATTACTGAAGCAGATTACAAATTCATTTTCAATGATGCTGGTGTAAAGTATTGCTTTGTTTCAGATATGGATCTTTACCAAAAAGTAAATAATATTAAAGACGAAGTTGCATCATTAGTAGATATTTATTCATTTGACAAATTGGAAGGTGTTAAGCATTGGACAGAACTATTGGAATTGGGTAAAGATGGTAACGATGCAGATTTAGTAGAAATTCAAAGCAAGATCACCGAAAAAGATTTAGCTACTTTAATTTATACTTCAGGAACAACAGGACTTCCAAAAGGAGTAATGCTAAGTCATCAAAATCTAGTGGAGAATGTAAAAGGAAGTTATCCAAGACTACCCGTTACAAACGCATCTCAAGGATTAAGTTTCTTACCACTTTGTCATGTCTATGAAAGAATGATAACCTATTTATATCAGGTTTCAGGTGTATCATTATACTACGCTGAATCCATCGAGACGATTAAAGACAATATTGTAGAAATCAAACCTCATGTGTTTACGGCTGTACCTAGACTTTTAGAAAAAGTATATGATGGCATTGTAAAAGGTGGTCGTGAAGCAGGAGGTATTAAAGCTAAAATTTTCAATTGGGCACTTGGTCTTACCGAGTCATATGAATATGGAGTTCACCCAAGTTTTCAAAGAAAAATTGCAGACAAATTAGTATACTCCAAAGTTAGAGAGAAATTAGGAGGAAACATTCAAGCAATCGCTTCTGGAGGAGCCGCTTTACAACCTAGACTTGCCAGGTTTTACCACGCAATCGGAATGCCAGTTTATGAAGGATATGGTCTTACTGAAACCTCACCAGTAATCTCTGTAAATGCTTTGGATCAAGGTGTTCGATTTGGAACTGTTGGAACCAAACTAGACAACGTAGAAGTAATGATTGCCGAAGATGGTGAAATATGTACAAAAGGACCTTGTTTAATGATGGGTTACTATAAAAGAGAAGATTTAACAAAAGAAGTAATTGATGCTCAAGGATGGTTTCATACAGGAGACATCGGAGAACTATCTGCTGATGGATTCTTGAAAATTACTGATCGTAAGAAAGAGATGTTTAAAACATCTGGAGGTAAATATGTTGCTCCTCAAGTTGTTGAGAATAAATTTAAAGAGTCTCCTTTTATTGAACAAATTATGGTGATTGGGGAAAGTCAAAAACACCCAGCGGCACTAATTGTTCCTGCATTTGAATATATTCAGAAATGGGCTGCAGGTAAAGACATTAAACTCTCTACTGACAAAAATGAAATCATCAAGAACGAAAAAGTAATTGCTAGAATTCAAAGAGAAGTAGATCACTACAATAAAGAGTTTGGAAATTGGGAACAAGTTAAGAAATTTGAACTACTAGCTAATGAGTGGACGGTAGAATCAGGTGAATTGACACCTAAATTGAGTTTTAAGAGAAAAATCATTAAAGGAAATAATGAGCATTTAGTAACTAAAATTTATGCTGATTGATTAAGTTTCTAAAACATTAAATAAAAAAAGCGACTTATGGTCGCTTTTTTTATTTCCAACTATCGTTAATACTAATCTTGTTGACTAGTGCATCATTAAGTTAATATCTTTCGTCATATTAAATTGACATGCAACATGTTTTAACCTAAATTCGTCTTTTTAAAGCACAATAGTTTAATTTAACCTAATACTAAATAAAATGAGCCTAAAAATATTTACGCTAATTACATTTATAATTGTCTTACTTTCTTTTAATATTAACGCTCAAGCATCAGAGAACGTTCTTAAAACCAAATATTCCTATACGCTTAGCAGCATTGCGTCTGTGGATCAACTCGATCATATTAAGACAGAAATTGAATCTTTAGAATTTGTTGAAAAAGTAAAACTTAACATCAAAGATGAGTCTTCTGGAAATGGTCAATTGATTATTTTCATCAATGAACCAAAAAGAACAACTGAAAGTCAAATCATGTTTCAACCATCTAAACTGAAAGAGTTAATATTTATAGATAATATTAATTTAATTGACTTAAAAATATCAGAGTACTAAACCCCTTTTTTTTTCGAATAAATTTTTACTATGAAAAGTATACTTCTTATCACTTTTTTACTTGTTACTGCATTTATAAAAGCTCAATCAGACGGTTGTTCGGCAGCTACACCAATTGCTGTAACTGCGAACTGCTCCTCTCCCACTTCCGGAACTACTGTTGGTGCAACACAGACTATTGCAGGATGTGTAGGAACAGCAGATGATGATGTGTGGTACAGTTTTGTGGCTACATCAGCAAATCACAATGTTTCAGTTACCGGCAACGGTGCTTTTGACGCTGTCATACAATTGTTTTCCGGTGGATGTTCAGTTCTAAACTCCATTTCTTGTCAAGATCAGACATTTGGAGGAGGTACAGAGACCATTTTTGCCACAGGACTAACACCTGGTAACACATATACCTATCGAATTTATGATTATTATTCTGGAGCACCGGGCACATTCACTACTTGTGTCACAACAGTAGCAGCTCCGCCATCTAATGATGTTGCATGTAGCGCTACTTCACTAACTGTCAATGCAGCATGTATCAACACTTCTTCAACATCAGTCGCTGCAACGGAATCAATGCCTGGCTGTGCTGGTAATGCTGATGATGACGTTTGGTTTAGTTTTGTTGCTTCTAATTCGGTTCAAACAATAACTGTTGACCCATCATCAACCATGGACCCAGTAATCCAATTATTTGAAGGTTCTTGTGCTTCCATGACCTCTTTATATTGTGAGGATAGTGGTTTTACTGATGGAAATGAAGTAATCAATGCCGTTGGACTTACTCCCGGTAACACCTACTACATTCGTGTTTATGACTATTATTCATCTACTGGAGGTGATCCCTTTCAAATTTGTGTAACAGGTGCTCCAACATCTGCTCCTTCTAATGATGAGCCATGTAACGCAATTGATTTACCACCTGTAACTGCGGCTTGTAATTATTTAAATTTTACCACAACAGGTGCTACGGCAACAGACCCTACCGGTGTTGTAACTCCATTACCTTCTGGATGTGTTGGCGGAAGCGGAGCAATGATAGGTGGTTATTCAGCTACAAGCCAAGACGTTTGGTTCACAGTTACTGTACCAGCCTCTGGAACAGTTTATATTACTCCCGAACCAAATGCAGGAATTTCTGATGCCGTAATGGTGGCTTATTCTGGTACCTGTGGCCCTTTGAGTCAAATCACATGTTCTGATGATCATAATTACCCTGGTGGAGCGAATGATTTCAAGCCTTACATTGCACTTACTGCTGCTGACGGAATCGTTCCAGGTCAGGTTTTATACATAAGATATTTTGGTTTTGGAAGTTCATTTGGTGACTTCGGTCTCTGTGTTTCCTCTCCTACAAATGATGATTGTGCAAATGCCTTATACATTTGTGACTTAAATGGATATAGTGCTTCTACAAGCGCAGCATACAGCCCTGATAGACCTGGAACTGGTGCTGGACAAATGTTTGGTAATAATGAAACATCTGCCGGTGTTAATTTGGTTGATGGCACAAACTCAGGAGGTCCTTTTGGAGGAACTACATACGATGTAAATATTGAAAATAACTCATGGATTACTTTCACTGCAAGCGCTACAACAGCAACTTTAACTGTAACCATTTATGATTGTTGGGTGGGAAGTTTTCCTTCAGGAGGAATTCAAATGGAAATATTTTCAGGAACTAACTGTGATAATTTTGTATCTGTTTCCAACTTTGAGGAAAGCAGTACTGGTTTCGTAATCACCGCAACTGGACTAACAATTGGACAGGATTACTACCTAATGGTAGATGGTTATGCTGGAGATATTTGTAACTATACTATAACTGCAGATTCAGGTGTGGCTTTTCCAGAAATAACTGCAACGGCAAACCCTTTATGTAGTGGTGAAACAACTACTTTAACTGCTCCTGCTACTGCTACATCATATTTATGGTCACCAGGTGGAGCAACAACTCCTTCAATTGTGGTAAGTCCATCTACTACAACAACTTATTCATGCGTGGTAGAAGGAGTTTGCGGATACAAGCAAACTTTAACTTATACAGTGGATGTTAATCAACTACCAACTTTCACAACATTTAGTACAAGTAATATTTGTTCAGGAATTGCATTAAACATCCCCCTAACATCCAATATAGCATCTAATTATTCATGGATTGCTGCAAACAATGCGAGTACAACAGGTGAGTCTCTTACAGCTCAAAGTTCTAACACTATAAACAATGCTATTCTAAATGCTACAACATCACCTCAAAATGTTACCTATACTGTAACCCCTACCGCAATTAGTACAGGTTGTGTTGGACCTGCAAGTACAGTTGTTGTAACTGTAAACCCAATTCCTACAATGACAAGTGGTACAAGTGCCACCATCTGTAGTGGTGAAACTGTTAACATACCTCTTACCAGTAATATTGCATCAAGTTACTCATGGATTGCAGCAAATAATCCAAGTACTACTGGCGAAAGCACAACAGCACAAGGTACTTCAACAATTAACAACACAATTACAAATAGTACAGCCTCCTCACAAACGGTAAATTATACCGTAACACCTACTTCAACAGTCGGATCTTGTGTAGGAAGTAATCAAAGTGTTTCAGTTACGGTAAATCCTAGTCCTACTATGACTAGTGCCTCAAGTGCAACAATATGTACCGGTGAAACTTTAAATATAGGTTTAACTAGTAATGTTGCGTCTTCCTATTCTTGGGTAGCTGCATCCAATGGTAATGTAACTGGAGAAAGTACTTCGGCACAGACAAGTAATACTATTAATAATACACTTACAAATGCTACTACTTCCCCCGAAACTGTAGTATACAGCGTAACCCCTACTTCTACCGTTGGGTCATGTATTGGCACAACACAAACAGTTAACGCCACAGTAAATCCAGCACCGACTATGACTAACGCAACTACAGAGACAATCTGTTCTGGTGCATCCTTGTCTATTGGTTTATCTAGTAATGTTGCTGCTAATTATTCTTGGGTAGCGACTTCTAACACCAATATAACAGGAGAAAGTACTTCTGCTCAATTTGGAAATTTAATTAACGACAACCTCACCAATACGAGTGCTGTTAATCAAATAGTAACTTATACTGCCACTCCAACTTCTACAACTGGTTCATGTGTTGGCACACCTCAAATAATTACCGTAACTGTTAATCCAAGTCCTACTATGACTAGTGGAACTTCAACAACAATTTGTTCTGGTGAAACATTAAATTTTGGATTAACAAGTGGCATAGCTGCTTCTTATTTATGGTCAGCAACTTCCAATGGAAACATTACGGGAGAAAGTACTACGTCTCAAACAAGTAATACAATTAATAATACGCTTACTAACACTACTTCTTCTGTTCAGACAGTAACTTATACAGTTACTCCAATTTCTACCGTTGGAACCTGTGCAGGAAGCGCCCAAACTGTTTCAGTTACTGTTAACCCAAGTCCTACTATGACAAGTACAAATTCAACTACAATCTGTACCGGGGAAACGTTAAACATAGCATTAACAAGTGATAATGCTTCCAGTTATTCATGGGTAGCAGCCGCTAATGCTAATGTTACCGGTGAGAGTACTTCAACTCAATCAGGCAGTACTATTAATAATACGTTAACAAACACAACTGCATCTGTTCAAACCGTAGTTTACAGTGTTACACCAACTTCAACAACTGGATCATGTACTGGTGCGACTCAAACAGTTAATGTTACCGTAAACCCTTCGCCCACAATGACAAGTTCCAATGTAGCAACGATTTGTTCAGGGGATGCATTATCAGTAGCCTTGACAAGCAATGTTACTTCAACCTATTCTTGGGTTGCGACTGCGAATGCCAATGTAACTGGTGAGAGCACTACAGCACAAACTGGAAGCACCATCAATAATACACTTACAAATACAACCTCTACAGTACAAACAGTAATATATACAGTTACACCTACCTCTTCAACTGGTTCTTGTATTGGAACGGATCAGACAGTAACTGTAACAGTAAATCCAAGTCCGACTATGACTAGTGGAAGCACTGCAACTATTTGTTCGGGAGAAACACTAAATATAGGTCTTACAAGTGATAACGCTTCAACTTATTCTTGGATAGCAACTGCTAATGCTAATGTTACTGGTGAGAGTACTTCGGCTCAGTCAGGAAATACTATTAATAATACATTAACAAACACAACTGCTACTGTTCAAACAGTTATTTATACCGTAACACCTACTTCTACAACAGGATCTTGTGCAGGCACGCCTCAAACAGTAACAATTACAGTAAATCCGTTACCAACAGCGACTGCAAGTAATAACAATC
>CAJYBK010000137.1 GCA_913064955.1 uncultured Flavobacteriales bacterium | reverse complement strand
CACAAAACACTGAAGAACTTCAAAGTGAATTGGAAAAGGAAACTAATGTTTACAAATATGTATCTGTACCTTTAAAAGTTGGAGCCGAAATTAACCTTAAATATGTTTCGTTGGATGTAATGGGAGGTATTCAATGGAATCGATTAACCAATGCTTCAGGACTTTATGTGAAGTCTAAAACTCCTGAAAATGCCCAGTTGTATTATTGGGAAGATATGGAGTTGACTACCTTGAGTAAAGACAATGAGATGCTTAAGAAAACTTATTATTCTTATACAGCAAGTGCTAATTTAAGAATAAGGTTATCACGTCAGTTTGATTTATTGGCTGGTTATAATATGGCTATTTCCAGAGGAAATATTACTCAAGATAACTACATGTTGGATAAGTCCATCAAGTATGGACAAGCGAAATTAGGAATAACATTTTATCCTAATAGAATTCCATTATTGAAAAAGTAGTAGAAGGTTAACCTCCTACTACTTTTCCTGTAATTTTTAATTTCATAACACTAGGCTTGGCAGTACTAATTACAGAAATAGTACGTGTCACAGGATCACCACTTGAAGTTGGTGTGAATTCAATTGGTATTTCTCCAGACTCACCAGGAGCAATAGCACCTTTAGGCCAGTTTTTAAGAGCAGTACAACCACAAGATGGCTTTACATCGTGAATTACTAGTGGAGTAGTTCCCGTATTGGTAAATTTATAACTATGTGAAACAGTCGTTCCCACCGCAATTTCTCCAAAATCAAATACTTCATTTTCAAAAGTCATCAGAGATGGGTTTTCTGGATCCACCATTGAAGCATCTATTTCTGCGCTGGTATCATTCTTATCAGAAATCGTACAAGACGAAAACATCAAAGCCGAAATAGCAAATACGGTATATATCGTTTTTTTCATATCAATTAGTTACTATAAACGCCCATTGCACCAAATTTTTCTATTCTTGCATCCACTCTCTCTTGAGGGGCCATTTCTGAAAGTTTGGTAATGTTTCGTTTTAATTCTGTTTTCAATTTCTTGAACATAGCTTCTGGATCATAATGAGCACCTCCTGTTGGTTCTTTGATGATTCCGTCAATCAATTTATTTTTAAGCATGTCTTTGGCAGTCAACTTTAATGCGCTTGCTGCTTTTTCTTTATTATCCCAGTTTCTCCAAAGAATAGAAGAACATGATTCTGGAGAAATTACAGAATACCATGTGTTTTCAAGCATCATTACTTTGTCACCAACACCAATCCCTAATGCTCCACCCGATGCACCTTCACCAATTACAACACAGATAACTGGTACTTTAAGAGTAACCATTTCAAACAAGTTTCTAGCAATTGCTTCTCCTTGTCCTCTTTCTTCTGCTTCCAATCCTGGAAAAGCTCCTGGAGTATCAATCAAACAAACGATTGGTTTATTGAATTTTTCGGCTAATTTCATCAAGCGCAATGCTTTTCTGTATCCTTCTGGATTAGCCATTCCAAAGTTTCTATAAGTTCTTTCCTTGGTGTTTCTACCTTTTTGCTGACCGATAAACATTACTGTCTGTCCATCAATAGAACCCATTCCACCAACCATAGCTTTGTCGTCTTTTACATTACGATCACCATGCATTTCTATAAAGTCTCCTTTAGTAATGGCGTTAATATAATCCAAAGTATAAGGTCTGTCTGGATGACGGCTTACTTGAACCCTATCCCAAGGAGTAAGGTTTTCGTATATTTCTTTTTGAGCTGCATCTAGTTTTGCTTGTAAATCTTCAATAGCTTGTGTCATATCCACACCGCCTTGATCTGCAATTTCTTTAGTTTTAGTTATTTGCTCAACAATTTCTTCAATTGGTTTTTCAAATTCTAAGTATGTAGTAACCATAGTTTTTCTATTTAGAAAGAGCAAAATTAGTATTTTTACCAATGAATAAGGACAATTGTTAATAAAGAATCACCGAATCAAAGTTAATAATGGGTAGAAAACCTATCAAAAAATATCGTTACAAGGACCCGGAAATACGTAAGAAGCATACAGTTAGGTTCATGGTGTATTTCCAAAATAATGGAATAGAAAATTTTTCAATGTCCAAGATGGCAGCTGATTTAAAAATGAGTAAGACTACCATTTATAATCATTTCACTACAAAAGAGGAAATTATTGAGGCTGCGGTAGACTATAAACTAGATATTATTAAGGATTATCAATCAGTGCTAGAAAACATAACATTACCTTACGTGGAACGTTACCGTAAAGCAATGTTGTTCTTCTGTGTTCAGACATTTGATGTATCCGGTAAACTTCTGTTGCAAATACAAAATAACTATCCTCACATTTATAAAAAGGTCGAGAAATTTGAGAAAAAAGTATTTCTAAATCTAAGGAGTTATTATGAAGTTGGTAAGGATATAGGCGTATTCAAAGAGGACTTGAATCCAATGCTTTTAGCGCTAGATGATCGGCAATTTTTTGAAATGCTTAGTAACAGTGAATTAATGCAAGAGAATAATATAGCAGTGCTGGAAGCCTTTTCACAACATTTTAGGATGAAGTTTATGGGGATAGTGAGTGCTTGAATTATGGCCAAGGAACAGCTCTAGTTGAATCTTTAACAACTGGCTTTAATTCAATTTTAGTATTTATAGTTTTCTCAGAGAATTCCAAAATCATTTTATGATCCACTCCACACTTATCCACAACCTTTTTCAATGAATTTATAAATGCATTTTCAATGGCCAAAGCTTTTTCTATGATAGCTATTTTCGCTTGGATTGAATCCATTTCTATTTTCAGGTCAGCTTTTTGTTCTTTAATTTTAAGTTGTTGTGTAATTAATTTTTGTTGAGCGTTAACTTCTTTGATCAGTGGACCTGTTCCATCTAATTTTTGGAGATTCTCCATTAGCATTGCCTCAGATACTTCAGACCATCTCATATCAACTTCATTCAAGGAGTAAGGATTGTATTTTTCTTCTGCATAGAATATTTTACCACCACTCTTATGAATACCTATTGCAAAAGGATTTTTCATAGCAACTGCACCTTGCGTTCCTGCTTTTGGGAATTTTGCTTTGCCAATACCTCCAATGATAGTAATAGGAATAATAGTTTTCAATGTGTTTAAAAATTGATAAATTTTGGCTCCTTTTTGTTTTTTGTCCTTTCCAGTATCTATAGTTATTTCTACAGGATTTTTATTAATCATGTGTAAATAAGCGTCTATATTCATCCAACCACCACTGTACCATGGAGTGGCATAAGAATTTCTGCTTGTGGCCACATTGTTATTTTTAGGTAGTTTGTTTCTGCCAATTGGTAATGATATGTTGAATTTAGAACTTCTTGGGCTTCTTATTACCGTAGAAAGAGAAGTAACTTGGTTGGAAGAAGCAAGAGATTGCATATTATCTAATTTATTATACTTGGTCACTACATCGATCAATTGTTGCTGATACTGTTTCAATTCTTTCGTGCTTTTCTTTGTGTAAGCATTTTGAGCCTCTTGCTGAGCTTTGCTATATTCACTTTTCTTATTGTTATAGTAATTAGATAATTGATCTTGGTAGATGTTTACATTCAAAACATTGGTTAATTTTTGAGCAGCAAAATCTGTGAAGTACTTCTTATTCGTTCCAGAAAGTTTTGCAGCAACCATGGCATCGACTTCATGCAAATCCTTCTCTAAATTATTAATGTATAAGTCAAATAATACTTGAGCATTTGGCATTTGATGGAGTATTCTTAATCTTTCTTCGAATTCTTTGGTTGCTAAAAATGACTTAGCAAATGTTGGAGATTTTATTGTTTGAATGGATTGAGGGGAGATGTAACATGATTCAGAATCTATGTTTGAATTCTGAGTTTTACCTTCTGTTTGGTTAATCTTGTTATTAGGTTGACTACCAAGTTTAGAATTTGCAAAGTTTGTATTGGCTGGTGTTAAAATTAATTGATCTATAATTCTTATTGAGTCTTCACCTTTTGAAATATATAATTTAGATGTTAAATAGTTTCCTTGTTTGTCATTGGCGGTAATAATGTACTGTCCAGTTTCCAATTTATTAAAAACAAATCTGCCGTTTTCATCAGTAAGAATATCTTTTTTATTGAATTTGTTATTTTGAAAAACCATGATAGACGCGTCTTTTGGAGTTTGTCCAAATTGATTTTGAACTTGACCGATCAGCACAGTTTTCCCATTTAGAGATTTCTTCCCTAAGCTAAAGTCCCTAGCACCAATTTTTAAGCCTCTTTTTTTACTTCTAAATGCTTCATCATCAGAAACAACTTCGGCCTTACTTATTTCAATTTTTTCTTTTTTTACACCAATACTATAATACAAACTATCCACTAATTCCTTATCTGCAATAGTATGTCCTTTGAATGGCATTCCTGCAGCTACGGCATCTTCAAATCCTGTTGGCAGGAAATCAAGGTTTTCAAAATCTACCAATGTCAGATACTTTTTTAATGAAGTAGGTGAGACCCAGTTGATATCCCCACTGGCATTTGTTTCCCCTTGCCAAGCCATCATATCTGGATTGTAATCATCTGTAGGAATCTCAATATAAAGTGGTCTTTCCGGATTGATATTTACTTTTTTCTCGTTTACGTAAGGTTGAACATATATCATTCCACCTGTTTGCAAGGCGTTTTCATCATTCATAGTGGTTAAATTATAAGCCAGCATGTCTGAAATTTTTAAGGCTTCTACTAGTTCTAATTTCACTTCTTCTTTAACCAAAGAACCATCCTCATTTACAAATGCATCAGTTGGCACAATAATTAATGTTCCATCTTCCCCTTCAATAGTTTTACCTTTGCTTGGATCTACTTTGAATTCTTGAATGTCTGGTTTTACATAAGTTTTTAGTCCGTCACAATGTGTATCTTCATCATATGTGTAATCTAGTGCTGATTTATTTTGATGCGTTCCTTCTACTGTTTTTAAACTGTCTAATACCTCGGTTGAATCTATTATAGTGGAATCTTGTATGAATAATGCAACAGGCTTTTCTTTTTCCAGTTGTACATTTTCTGAATCATTAGGAATATAACTTGATGACTTAGATGGGGCACTAAAAGATTGAATAGCGTACCAAACAAGAGCCACAACAAGAACACTTACTCCTAGGATACTCATCCATTTGCCCCAAGCAAAGCCTCCAGTTCCACCATATTTGAGCACATCTGCTCTTATAGCCTTTCTTAAAGCGGCTTGTTGTAAAAGTTTTTGTTGATTTACTTGTTCTACCAAATTAGTGTTTTGAGCCATTTCTTTTTCAAATGCTGCTGTCTCTGCATCGCTTAGAGCACCTGTAATGTATTGCTCAATTTTTTCTATATGTTGTAATTCGTTTCTCATGATTTTAGGTTTAATGGTTAGAATTAGAAAGCATTTCAGTGGCCATTTTAGAGGCTTTTTCGATGCATTTATACTTCTGAGTTTTTGCAGAATTCACACTGGAAAAATCCAAACGTGAAGCAATGCTTTCCATGTTTTGTTTTTGGAAGTAAAACATTCTCAGTATTTCTTTACATTTCTCAGAGATTTGCTCTAAGATTTGTTCCATTAAGGTCAATTGCTTTTCCTTTTCAAAGTCATAGCCCAAGTCTTCATCAGAGATGATGAGGGTATCACTCCATTCTAAATCATGATTATTTTTATTTTGTTTTCTAAGTTCGTTTTTAAGTAAGAATCTATTTATGCCATATAGGTAAGTGGTCAGTTTGGATGTCAATTGAAAATCAGGGTGAAAAACCTTTTCTATCATCAATACCAAACTGTCATTAAATATTTCTTCGGCCATTTGCGATGATCCACCACTTTTTAGGATAAGCGCTTTTACTTTTGGGAATTCCTTGTATAAGACTTTTACGGGCTTTTCATTCTTGCCTTGTCTTATCAAAGCTATGATTTTATCGTCTGTCATAATCGTTCATTTCCCTCTTTATGTCATAGAAATTTAAAGGTAACCCTTTTTTAATTTTTTCCCCAATAAAATATATTCTATGTATCCTAATCGAGGAAGCTGGTTTGTTCATCGGATACTCAGTAATTGAAAAGTTCTATCCCGTAGTTTTGCCTCAAATAATAGAATGATAATGAAAAAAATATTACTAGGATTAGCAGTTGCAGGTGGGGCATTAAGTGTCAATGCACAGACAAGTGAAAACGAATGGGCTATTGGAGCACAGTTTGGAACAACTCATTTTGAGGGAGAGCAAGTACAAGAATTATATAAGTTCAAAGAGGTGCATGCAATGGTAGGATTGACGGTAACTCGTTATATTAACCCTAGTGTTGATATTCAAGTGAACTTAAAACATGGTCAAGTGGATGGGCCAACTTTTACATCCAACCTTTTTGACTTCAATGGAGTCGTGAAGTTGAAATCAAATAACGGTAAAATATTTAAAGAAGACGCTAGGATTGCTCCTTACATCTTTCTAGGGTTTGGAGATGCTATTTCTGAAACAATCGATAGAAATACAGGGGAAGTTTCAAAACCTGAAGCAAATTTTAATCTTCCTTTTGGAGCAGGTATTGATTTTAGATTGACTGAAAGAATGAAAGTGACTTTAGAAACTCATTACAATCATTCATTGACAGATCAATATGATTTAACTACAAGAAATTATGAAGGTGATGGGTTCATGTTTAATAGTGTAGGATTGTCTTACAATTTTACTTCTAAAAAAGACTCTGATAATGATGGTATTGTTGATGCAGAAGATACTTGCCCTATGTTGGCAGGTACTCTTGCTACAAATGGTTGTCCAGACAAGGATATGGATGGTGTAGCAGATGCAGAAGACAAATGTCCAGAGGTGGCAGGTTTGGTTGAATTGGGCGGATGTGCTGATTCAGATTTAGATGGTGTTGCAGATTTTGAAGATACTTGTCCTAATGAAAAAGGTCTTGTAGCTCTAGGTGGATGTCCTGATACTGATGGTGACGGAATTAAAGATAGCGAAGACGCTTGTCCAAAAATAGCAGGTACAAAAGAATTCAAAGGATGTATTGATTCAGATGGTGATGGAATAGCAGCTAATTTAGATGCTTGCCCTTCCATTAAAGGAACAATCAAAACAAACGGTTGTCCAGATTCAGATGGTGATGGTTTTGCTGATGCTGAAGATGAATGCCCTAAGTTGGCAGGAACAAACAAAGGTTGTCCTGTTATTAAGGATGAAGTAAAGGAAGTGA
Source organism: uncultured Flavobacteriales bacterium (assembly GCA_913064955.1). Lineage (GTDB taxonomy): Bacteria > Bacteroidota > Bacteroidia > Flavobacteriales_D > Parvicellaceae > Parvicella. The sequence goes on along the minus strand of CAJYBK010000137.1, from coordinate 2,003 downwards.
TGAGACAAGCTAAGGAAGGATTGTTCTTTGCGTCAGGATCTTCAAAAATTAAAACGTCCTCATACAAAGTTTTGGACAATGTGTACAGTATCATGCAATCAAACCCTGATTACAAATTGTCCATTGAAGGACATACAGATAACACAGGAGATGCTGCAAAGAATTTACAACTTTCTAAAGATAGATCGGCAGCTGCTAAAGCATATTTAGTTAAAAAAGGTGTTGATGCATCAAGAATTACCTCAAATGGATTTGGAATTACAAAACCCGTAGCAGATAACGCAACTCCTGAGGGACGTCAAAAAAACAGAAGGGTTGATTTTAATATTGGATTCTAATTAATATTATAGTTGAACAGACTTAAAGCGGTTACTTCATATGGAGTAACCGCTTTTTTGTTTCCAAGAAGTGTCAAAAAAAATCCTTATTTTTGATAGCAAATGAAGAAAGTTTCGTGGGTAATATCATGTTTGTCACTGTTTTTTGTATCAAGTATTGATGCACAGGACATTCACTTCTCACTATGGGATATGTCTCCACTTAACTTAAATCCGGCAATGACTGGGCAATTTGATGGCGACTATCGCTTTAATGGGAATCATCGTAATCAATGGTCATCTGTAACTGTACCTTTTACTACATACTCTTTAAGTGCGGATGCTAGAAATATTTTTGGGCAGAAAAACTATTCAGGCGGATTGCAAATTAATCAAGATAGAGCGGGGGATAGTCAATTTAATACTTTTCAGGTAAATGCCTCTGGTGCTTATCAAATGAACTTGCAGCAAGATAGCTTGAATAACTTGTCTTTTGGAGTTCAGTTAGGAGCATCTAATAGGTCTCTTACATATGATCCATTACAATTTGATGCTCAATATAATGGGTTTCAATATGATGCTAGTTTAAGCAATCAGGAAAGTTTTGCTAGAGCTGGAAGAACGTATATGAATTCCAATATTGGAGTTGGATATTTTAGGAAATTTCAAGACAGGAAAATGATAACCGGTGGTATAGGATTATTTAATTTATTGAAACCGAAGCAAAGTTTTTTTAATGATGATAATATCAAACAGGATATTAGACTGGCAATACATGCGAATGCCGAATGGAAAGTTGCGGAGAAATGGGACGTCCTACCAACTATGATTTTTAGTTCTCAAGGTAAATATAAAGAGTTCAATTTAGGAGCAAACGCAAGATATGTGTTAACGGATTTTATGGGTGTTTACCGCGCAGTATGGGCTGGAGTTTTTTACCGAAATAAAGATGCTACATTTATCACAATAGGTATGAACTATGATGCCTGGAAGGTTGGTTTGAATTATGACATTAACCTCTCAACATTACGTCCAGCTTCGGCAGGTAGAGGTGGTTTTGAGATTGCAGTTCAATACATCATCAAGAAGAGTAAGCCTACAAGAGTGATGCACAGAATATGTCCTGATTATTTATAAACTTTTTTGAATAAGAATTAATTAGTTTAGATTTGTAACAACCAATAATGAAACTATGAAAAGAGTATTAAGTATTTTGTCAGTGTTAGCAATTGCTAATTCCCTTACAGCACAATATGAAATCAGTTCGTTTACTTCTACTGGTAGAGGAGGCGCGACTTCATTTGTGACAGATTATCAGGCTTGTGGTATTAATCCAGCCAACTTAGGATGGGCTTCTGAGTTTGAAGACAAGAAATTTACGATGGGCTTTACAGAGATGTCATTTTCATTGCATTCAGCTGCATTAACCAAAGCAGAATTACGTGCTGAGTTTAAAAACGCTATCACAGAAAAAACTACAGCGGACTGGACTTTAGAAGAAAAAAGATTAGCAGGAGAATCATTTGCTAATAGTGGTTTAGCTATAAATGGAGATGTAGGAACATTTGGATTCGCTTTTGCTACGGAAAAATTAGGAGGTATAGCATTTAGAATCAATGATAACGTAAATACCTATGCTAGATTAGGGGCAACCGCATCTGATATGGTTTTTAGAGTAAAGCATTT
>CAJYBK010000136.1 GCA_913064955.1 uncultured Flavobacteriales bacterium | reverse complement strand
AAAAATCAGCAATGGAAAACTACTCGACATTGCCTTCAATTCTGTAGGTGGTAGCACTTTCAAAAAAGACTTCAACCTACTAGACAAAGGTGGAAAATCCATTATATATGGTGCCGCAGAAAGATCAGGAAAAAAAGGTGGAGCATTTGCCACTCTTGGACTAGCATGGAATTTTGGTGTTTTTTCACCAATTCAATTACTAATGAATTCCAAAGGGATAATTGGAATAAACATGTTACGTATAGCTGATCACAAACCTCTTGTTCTAAAAAGATGTCTTGAAGAAGTTGTCAGACTTACTGAAATAGGCACTTTAAACCCTGAGGAAGGAGGCACTTTCACAATTGATCAAATTGGAGAAGCACATGCCTTTCTAGAAGGGAGAAAATCTACTGGAAAAATTGCCATTAAATGGTAATTCCAACTAAACACATTAACTAATTAGATAAAATTATACGCATGAAATATTTACCAATTGACAAAACTCTTTTTATTGATAACAGAAAGCGATTTACTGCTTTAATGAAGCCTAATTCTTTGGCTGTCTTTAACTCAAATGACATCGTTACAACAAGCGCAGATAGCACTAAGCCTTTCGAACAACACAGAGATATTCTACATTTATCTGGAGTAGACCAAGAAGAAAGTATTTTAGTTTTGTTTCCTAACGCATCTAAAGAGCAGCACAAAGAAGTTTTATTCTTAAAAGAAACGAATGAAACAATAGCCATTTGGGAAGGGGAAAAACTCAATAAACAACAGGCATTTGAAACCTCTGGAATAAAGACTGTATACTGGCTTAGTCAATTTGAACGTGTATTCAAAGAATTAGCATGTGAGGCGGAAAGAATTTACCTTAATACAAACGAACACTTAAGAGCAAACACAGAAGCGGAAACCAGAGAAGATCGTTTTATCAAAACTTGTAAAGCCAACTGCCCACTTCACGAATATGAAAGAAGTGCGCCTTTGATGCATAGGGTCAGATCCATCAAAAATGATATTGAAATTGCTTTGATGCAAGAAGCATGTAACATAACAGAAAAAGGTGTTAGAAGAATACTTCCTTTTATCAAACCTGGTGTTATGGAGTACAATATTGAAGCTGAATTGATGCATGAATTCTTAAATAATAGAAGTAAAGGATTCGCCTATACTCCGATTATAGGATCGGGCTATAGCGCTTGTGTTTTACACTACATTGAAAATAACAAAGAATGTAAAGATGGAGATGTAATACTGATGGATTTTGGTGCAGAATATGCCAATTACGCTTCCGACTTAACAAGATGCGTTCCTGTTAACGGAAAGTTTACACCAAGGCAAAAAGATGTTTACAATGCAGTATTGAGAGTCAAGAATGAAGCGACTAAGTTATTGGTTCCAGGAACAATGTTAAATGATTATCATGTAGAAGTAGGTAAACTAATGGAAAGTGAACTTCTAGGACTTGGTCTAATAGATCAAACTGATATCAAAAACCAAGACCCTTCATGGCCTGCATACAAGAAATACTTCATGCATGGAACTTCACACTACATTGGCTTAGACACACATGATGTGGGATTTTGGAATGCCCCAATTGAAGCAAACATGGCTTTCACGGTTGAACCCGGAATTTATATTCCTAAAGAAAACTTAGGGATTAGGCTGGAAGACGATGTAATAGTGCAATCTAAAGGAGAGCCATTTAATTTGATGAGAAACATCCCTATTGAAGCGAATGAAATTGAAGACTTGATGAATGCTTGATAATTTTTTACTAAATTCGCATACTAAACAATAAATTATTTAATATGAAAAAACTTTTACTTTCAGTATTTGCAATTGCGTCTTTAGGCTTTGTAAATGCGCAAAATGACACAATTATTAGTCACATGACTGGAACACCTACAATGTATGGGGCTCAAGGCGGAGGATATGTTGTTGGACATAACGGTTATGGAGATCTTGAAAAAGCAATGAAATTCTCATCAGCAACAGGCACAATTTCATCTGTTCTTTTTTGGGCAGGTTGGGTTGAAGGAAACTCAGCAAGTGTAATTAACGTGAACATCTATGACGACAACGCAGGTGCTCCTGGTTCAGTAATCGGAACAACCACAGTTAGTTATGGCTCAATTGACACTACACAAGCTGGAATTAGCGTAATCGGAGGAGCTATGGCATATAATGCAACAGCAAACTTCTCATCTCCTGTAACTTTGCCTTCAGGAGACTATTATGTTTCTTTAGGATTTACATATGCTGCTGGTGATACTGTTGGGATTGTATCTTCAACGGCAGGTGATTATGCTGCTGCTGTTACAAACACTTGGGAGAAATGGAGTGATAACTCTTGGAATGATTTCAACTCTGCATGGGGTGGTAATTTGGATGTTGCTCTTGCAATTTTCCCTGTAGTTACTTCTGCACCTGTTTCAATAGAAGGTGTTGAATTAGATGTAACAACTTATGCATTTGAAAACGAATTATTTGTTAATAGTGCTGAGAATTTAAATAACGCTCAAGTAAATATTGTAAACACAATGGGTCAAACAGTTGAATCATTTAATGCAAATGGAACGACTAACAGATTTAGCTTATCTAATCTTTCTTCTGGAATATACTTAGTTAGTATTTCCTCTGAAGGATTCACTAAAACTTCTAAGATTACTATTAAGTAATACTATTATACTATTTTATGAAAAGGGCTTCCGAATGGTAGCCCTTTTTTTGTTTAAAACAATTATATATTTAGTATTTTTGAATTGATTTAAATTCAGACTTAATATGCAAGATAAATTTTCGGTACTAGAAGATAAAATTACCGCATCAAAACAAGGTGGCGGTGAAAAGAGAATCGCTTCACAACACAAAAAAGGCAAACTTACTGCAAGAGAGAGAATTCACTTTTTAATGGACAAAGGATCTTTTGAAGAGATTGGCGCTTTGGTGACTCATCGAAGTACCAATTTTGGACTGGATAAGCAACAGTTCCTAGGTGATGGAGTTGTTACAGGATATGGAACGATTAACGGGAGATTGACCTATGTGTTCTCTCAAGACTTCACGGTTCTCGGTGGTTCTTTGGCAGAGTCTCACGCTCAAAAAATATGTAAAATCATGGATCTTGCCATGGAGAATGGCGCTCCAGTAATTGGTCTTAATGACAGCGGTGGTGCAAGAATTCAAGAAGGTGTTGTTTCATTAGCTGGCTATGCTGATATATTTTACAAGAACACAATGTCAAGTGGTGTCATACCACAATTAAGCGCTATTATGGGTCCTTGCGCAGGTGGAGCAGTTTACTCGCCAGCTTTGACCGACTTTATACTAATGGTGGAGCACACTTCATATATGTTTGTAACTGGTCCAAATGTGGTTAAAACAGTAACTAACGAGGAAGTAACATCTGAAGAACTAGGAGGAGCAATGACTCACGCAAGCAAATCTGGAGTTACGCACTTTGCATGTGAAAATGAAATTGAAGCACTAGATCATGTCAAGAAGCTGTTAAGTTATATACCTCAGAACTGTGAAGAAAAACCACCCGTAATTCCTTACGAATTTGGAAGGGACGAAACAAGGACTATTCTCAATGATATTATTCCTGAAAATGCCAATCAACCTTACGACATTAAAGATGTTATAACTAATGTCACAGATGAAGATTCTTTTTTGGAAGTCCACAAAGACTATGCAGAAAATATTGTGGTTGGTTTTGCTAGATTAGCCGGAAGATCTATTGGAATTGTGGCCAACCAACCATCTGTTTTAGCAGGAGTATTAGATGTAGAATGTTCCAAGAAAGCGGCTCGATTCGTTAGATTTTGTGACTCATTCAACATCCCATTATTAGTTTTTGAAGATGTTCCAGGATTTTTACCAGGAACGGATCAAGAATGGAATGCAATTATTACCAATGGTGCTAAATTACTTTATGCATTTAGTGAAGCAACTGTACCAAGAATCACTGTTATTACTAGAAAAGCATATGGTGGCGCTTACGATGTGATGAATTCAAAACACATCGGAGCAGATATGAATTACGCATGGCCTAGTGCTGAAATTGCAGTAATGGGAGCAAAGGGTGCTGCTGAAATTATTTTCAAAAAAGAAATTAAAGAAGCTGCAAACCCTGAAGAGAAATGGCAAGAAAAAGAAGCAGAATACGCTGAATTATTTGCCAACCCATATAATGCTGCCGCTAGAGGATATGTTGACGAAGTAATTAAACCTGAGCAAACTAGAGAAAAACTCATTAGAGCTTTCAAAATGCTGGAAAATAAATCAAAATCTCTTCCAAAGAAAAAACATGGTAACATTCCACTATAAATTATTATTTACACAATAGCATACATTTTGTCATATGAAGAATATTAAACTCCTTAAAGAAATTTGTGAAATAGCAGGTGCTCCTGGTTTTGAAAAAAGAATCCGAGAAATGGTCATTAAAGAAGTAACGCCAATGGTCGACAATGTTTCTCTTGACAACATGGGCAACGTCACTGCTTTTGTGAAAGGAAAAGACAGCAGCAAGAAAATTATGATTGCGGCTCACATGGACGAGATTGGATTCATCATAACGCATATTGACGAAGAAGGGTTTGGCCGATTTCATACACTTGGTGGTTTTGACCCAAAAACACTAACTGCGCAACGCGTTATCGTACATGGCAAGAAAGATTTAATAGGAGTTATGGGCAGCAAGCCTATCCATGTAATGTCTGCTGAAGAAAGAAACAAGGTTCCTAAAACTACAGATTACTTTATTGATTTTGGAATGCCGAAATCAGAAGTCGAAAAATACATTGAAGTTGGCAATCCTGTAACAAGAGACAGAGAATTAATAGAAATGGGAGATTGTGTGAATTGTAAATCTATTGACAATAGGGTTTCAGTTTTTATACTTTTGGAAACACTTAGAAAATTAAAGAACCCTCCATTTGATGTATATGGTGTTTTCACCGTGCAAGAAGAAGTTGGTATAAGAGGTGCTCAAGTGGCTACTCAAGAAATTCAGCCTGACTTTTCATTTTGTTTAGACACGACAATTGCATTTGACGTTCCTGGAGCGCCAGCACATGAGAAAGTTACTGAGTTAGGAAAAGGTACCGCCATCAAAATAATGGACTCACGAACTATTTGTGACTACAGAATGGTTGAGTATTTAAAACAAACCGCCAACAAACACAAAATCACTTGGCAAAATGAAATATTAACTGCAGGAGGAACAGACACTTCAGCGCTACAACAAATGACCGCAGGGGGATCTATTGCAGGAGCAATATCTATTCCTACCAGACATATTCACCAAGTTATTGAAATGGCGCATAAAAATGACATCAAAGGAAGCATAGATTTACTTTTGAACGCGATTAAGGATATTAAAAAGTTCGACTGGAATTTCTAAAATATTTAAGGAAATCTAAACAAAATCGGTGAATTGATTGTTTGAAAATTAAACAATCAATCATGAGAAATATCTTAGTAATTGGAGGATCTTCAGGTATTGGCGCAGCAGTAGTTGATGAATTAAAATCAAACGCTAATGTTTTGGCGTCTTTTAATCAAAATTCCATTGAATCAAAGGACAACAATGTATCTTATTTTCATTACAATGTCAATAATGATCAATTAGATACTTCTACTTTACCGGAAGTAATTGATGGGTTTGTATATTGTCCGGGAGGAATAAAATTACTTCCATTTGGACGAATCAAAGAAGATCAACTGAAACAAGATTTTGACACACAGGTTTTAGGAGCGATAAGAACATTGCAAGCAGTTTTGCCAAATCTAAAAAAAAGCAGCAATGCTTCTGTGGTTTTCTTCTCCACTGTTGCGGTACAAACTGGATTTAATTTCCACAGCCAAATAGCGGTTTCAAAAGGAGCTATTGAAGGACTTACCAAATCATTGGCAGCGGAGTTTGCTCCCAACATACGCGTAAATGCAATTGCACCTTCACTAACGCAAACGCCACTCACGGAGAAACTCTTAAATTCTCCAGAAAAAATTGAAGCCAACTCTAATCGACACCCTCTTAAAAAAATTGGACAACCAGAAAACATTGCAGACTTAACCGCGTTTTTACTTAGTGATAAAGCCGAATGGATCACTGGTCAAATAATACATATTGACGGAGGAATAGGAAGTATTAAAAATTAAAAACATGTTTGGACTATTCAAAAAAAAATCAGAGGCAGAAGTATTAGATATTCAATACCAAAAACTACTGGAAGACGCTTATAAACTTTCCAAAATTGATAGAAAGGCAAGTGATGCTAAATACTCAGAGGCTGATGCGATTCTAAAAAAAATAGAAAGTTTAAGTAATTAAAATGAAAAAAACTGTCAACAACTTTTCAGAGCGAGATTTAGACCGGATCATTCAAATGGCATGGGAGGACCGCACTCCATTTGAAGCTATTGATTATCAATTTGAAATCAACGAAAGTCAAGTCATTGAATTAATGCGTTCAAATCTAAAGCCTACCAGTTTTAAACTTTGGAGAAAAAGGGTGAATAGTAAAGTTAGTAGCAAGCATTTACACAAAAGAAACTCAGAAATCAGCAGATTTAGGTGTTCTAGACAAAAAGCTATAAGTGGAAACAAAATTGCCAAAAGAAATTAATTCATTTATACAACCTCCCGCATAAAAGACTATTGCACAAACAAGTAGGTCTTAAATCTTAGAAAACAATCGACTATTTATAAAACGACATTATTTGAATACAAATTAATTTAATCGGTTTTAATTGACAAAAGTCATACTTCTACTCACCTTATTGTGATAGATTTGCAAAATAAATTGAGTTAGATGTCTGTTATAAATTGGTTAATAATTATTGGAGCACCATTAATTATTGGATTAGTGATTTTGGAAACGGTGGTTGCCCGTAAACGCAATATGAAACTATATACCCTTTCCGACAGCATTACCAACTTATCTTGCGGAATTTTAGAAAGAGTTTTCGATGTATTCTTTTCAGTATTAGTACTTTTTGGCTTTAATTATATTCACGAACACGTTGCGCCCTTTCCTATAGAACTAAATATTTTTACTTGGATCATAGGCTTATTTGTCGCAGACTTTATCGCCTATTGGTTTCACAGACTGAGTCATGAAATAAATTTTCTCTGGGCAGCCCACATTGTGCACCATCAAAGTGAAGAACTAAATTTAACAACAGTATTTAGAGTTTCCTTTCTTGCTGTAATTTATAGAGCTTGCTTTTTCTTTTGGATGGCACTGGCCGGATTTGATGTATTTACAATCGTAACTACTTCAGTATTCCTTGGCTTTTATCAACTATTCACACACTCAAGGGTGATTGGGAAATTAGGAATTATTGAGAAGTTTATGACGACACCTTCTCATCATAGAGTGCATCATGCTAGAAATGAAAAATATATGGATCAAAATTATGGTCATATTTTCATCATTTGGGACAGAATGTTTGGATCTTTTGTAGAGGAAGAAGAAGAACCAGATTATGGCATTACTACAGGTTACGAACGTGCAGATCCTTTTGATGCAGTCTTCTCTTATTGGAAAAATTTATTTACCCGAGCTGGTCGAACTAAAAGATTTGTGAACAAAATTAAAACATTTGTCAAAGGTCCAGAGTACACTCCAGAAGACGTGCCTCATCTTCCAGACAATTATAAAACAGATGCAAATGGCAATAGGCTTCCACACAGGATCCCAATTAACAATGAAAATACTGCTTACATTTTACTGAGCGTTTTGATAACAGCAATTGCCTTTGTATCTCTTCTAGCGCTTAAATCCAAATTAGGTAGCGAAGTCACTTTAAGTGAATTGGCAACCAACAAACAAGTAATTTCCATTGTATTAATAATTCTTTTTTCTGTATTTGCTCACGCTAGGTTTATTGAAAACAAAAGTTTTCTACTACTTACTGAAGGCACAAGATTAATACTTATCATATCACTTACTATTTTCGGCTTTCTTGACAGCCCTATTGCATTCTGGCTCATTCCTCTCGTTGCATCCTATTGTGTGATTATGTTCGCCTGGCTACTCAAATTAATAGTGTTTTCTAAAAACACTTTAGCAAAAAGTTAATATCTCAATCATGGAAGATATTCTAAATCCCACCACTTTTATTGGAAACTTTGAATGGCGAGAACCAGTAACTACGTTAACCGACTTTTTGGTAGCTATAGTGGCGTTAATTGGGTTTATAAAGTTTTTGAAATATAAAGGTGAAAAATCCAAACGATCGCATTACTTCAAATTGCACTTTTTATTTTTTGCTATCGGCATGACTTCAGCGGCTTGGTTTGGACATGGACTTCAAGCTTATGTTGGGCCTGAATATAAAAGAATAGGCTGGGTGATGGCTGCAACAGGATTGCGAATGTTTGGACTAGGCTCGTTACAGGAATTAAAAGAAAATATAACTTCTAAATTATTCTTGACCATTAGAGCATTTTACATCGCTCAATACATCTTCTTTGTTGCAATAATGATTTACCCTATGACTAGTGATTTTATCTATGCACAATTAAGTTCTACAATATCACTCATCGTTTTTATTCTTCCTATCCAGATTACCTATTACTTAAAGACAAGATCTAAAGGTAGTTTAATTATTATTCTTACAATTACATATGGCCTTATACCAGGCTTAGTCTTCAACAATCAAATCAGTATCAATAAGTGGTTTAACTATCATGACATCAGCCATGTTTTGATGGCCATTTTTATGTCCTTAATGATACTTGGAACAACTAAATTGACTCATCTCAAATCGTAATGTTTTTTTCAAATAAAAAGGCGAAACAACTAATTGCCCCGCCTTTTGAATGGTAATATATTTTTTGCTTAATTATTACTTTTTCTTGGTCTAAATGGTGCCAAAAATGAAGTAAGCGGTTGAACTTTTCGGGTTTGAATCCAAACCTTCCCTTCTCCACTAAATCTACAAACAAACCCTTCACCAGAAAGGAATAAAGATTTATAACCTCCTACCTTAGAAACCTTATACTCAAGGCCCTCTGTAAACCCAACAATATGACCTGTATCAACTACATAGGCATCTTTCACATCGATTTGCATAATACCTCCGTAACTATTAAACCAAAGATCTCCTTGACCGGAAGCTTTTATTAAGAATAATTTCTCTCCAGAGAAAAACCCTTTCATTAACCCTTGCCACTTTGTTGCAATATCAATTGCAGGATCTGAAGCTACAAAA
>CAJYBK010000135.1 GCA_913064955.1 uncultured Flavobacteriales bacterium | reverse complement strand
GAAAGTGAAGCGGATTAAGTAGAATTGCGTTTGTAACGCGAGAAAACGATTTTTAATCCTCAATCCAAAAACAACTCACTAGCCATACCATCAGCAAAAAGTAAACCTTTTGTAGTAGTTTTGAATCCTTCATGTGTAGCCACTAATTTTCCATCTTTAATTAAGGCGGATACTTGAGTCTTTAAAGTGGCTAAATCTTCCCCACAATTTTCTAAATATTCCCAAGCACATCCCCAAATGTTTCTGAGTCCGATCATTAAATGCTCATTCACCAAATCTTTGCTAGACAATGTTTCAGATGTTAAAGGGACTTTACCGGTTTCTATTCCTTTTAGATAAAGGGCATTGTTGGCAATGTTCCATGCTCTTGATTTTCCATCAAATGAATGTGCTGAAGGTCCTACGCCTAGATATTTTTTTCCTTGCCAGTATGAAGTATTGTGTTTAGAAAAAAATGGCTGTTGACCAAAGTTGGAAATCTCATAATGAACGAAGTTGGCGTCTTTCAGCTTTTCTTGAAGTACAAGAAAATTTCTTTCACCTTGAGAATCACTTAGTGCTTTGCTAGTTCCTTTTTTAATTTGATGCGCAAGTACAGTTTTTTCTTCCACAGTAAGGTTGTAGGCTGAAATATGAGGAATATTTAACGAGAGTGCCGTGTCAATGTTTTCTTCCCATTGTGCATCAGTCATTTGCGGAATACCATAAATTAGGTCGATAGTAATGTTCTCAAATCCTATTTCTTTAGCCCATTGCAGACATTGCAAACTTTCTTTCGCGTTGTGAGCTCGATTCATCCAAGTTAAATGTTCTTCGAAAAAACTTTGCACACCGATACTTAATCTATTGATGCCTTCTGATTTAAACAACACCAAATTCTTTTTGGAAAGTATAACCTGGTTTACCTCCAATGTTGTTGGCGGGGAAAGGAATGAACTAAAAATAGTTTTGAATGGTTGTAAGGTTTATTTTTACTTGTCTTCCAGCCATAGAACTTGGGTTCCGGCAACAAAATTAATGGTTTCTTCGGGTTCAATAACAAATTTGTTCCTTCTTAAAACCAATTCTTTAACAAATGCCTTGGACACACCTACCCTGTTTTTCAAGGTAGTGGAAAAGTGAAAATCGCAGTAGTTACATGCTTTTTTACAAAAAGGAATATGAATGTATATGCCAGCCAATTATTGTATTCTTATTTGATGCAAATCTACGTGATGTATTTTTTATTCCTGTATTATGAATTAGTTTTTTGTCCTTTGATTATATTTGCATGTAATAAACTATACACACAATGAGAGAAGTTCAATTTAGAGAAGCCCTTAACGAAGCGATGAGTGAGGAAATGCGTGCAGACAAAAACGTATTTTTAATGGGTGAAGAAGTGGCAGAATACAATGGTGCTTATAAAGTATCTCAAGGTATGCTAGCTGAATTTGGCCCTGAAAGAGTAATTGACACACCAATTGCAGAGTTAGGTTTTGCAGGTATTGCCGTTGGAGCCTCGATGAATGGATTGAGACCAATTGTGGAGTTTATGACTTGGAACTTTGCTATTCTTGCAGCAGATCAAATTATTAACTCTGCGGCAAAAATGTTGCAAATGAGTGGAGGTCAATATCATTGTCCTATCGTTTTTAGAGGTGGTAACGGTACTGCAGGTCAGTTAGGTGCTACACACTCTCAAAGTTTTGAAGCATTTTATGCTCATGTTCCAGGATTGAAAGTACTTACGCCTTCAAATCCAGAGGATGCAAAAGGTTTATTAAAATCAGCTATTAGAGATAATGACCCAGTGGTTTTCTTAGAGTCTGAGAAAATGTACGGAGATAAGGGAATGATTCCAGATGGAGAATATTTAATTCCAATTGGTAAAGCAGCTGTTAAGCGAAAAGGAACAGATGTTACAATCGTATCTTTTGGTAAAATAATTAAAGAAGCTTATGCAGCAGCTGACGAACTAGCTAAAGAAGGGATTGAATGTGAGGTGATAGATTTAAGAACAATTCGTCCTATTGATTACGATACCATCATTGAATCTGTAAAGAAGACAAATAGATGTGTGGTAGTGGAAGAAAGTTGGCCTTTAGCTTCTATAGCTTCAGAGTTGGCATACTGGATACAACGATACGCTTTTGATTTTATGGATGCGCCAGTTTACAGAGTTATGCAGTCAGATACTCCATTTGCATTTGCTAAACCTTTAATTGAAGAAGCATTGCCAAATGTGAAAAGAATTATGGATGCTGTGAAAGCGTCAATGTATGTTGCCTAAGGGAATGTACAGAGTAAGACGTACAGAGTAATACGTATAAAAAAGGGTCTGCTTGAATTTTCAAGTAGACTCTTTTTAGATTTTTTATAGAGTGATACGTAGTACATTGGACTTGGCACGTATTACGTCATTTACTCAATCGTAAACCTTATTCCGCCATATGCCATTCTTCCAAAAATTGGACCCCATACAAGTGACGCATCAAAGTTTTCTGAGAAAGGTTGATCAGCCGAGATGATTGGATTGTCTATTCTAAAGTTGGTTAAGTTTTCACCTCCTAAATAAAATTCCCATTTCTTTTTATGAATGTAGGTCACCTGAGCATTTACTAGAACAAAGGTTTGACTTTCTACAGGTCTTTGAAAAGCTACAGGATTGTCTAGCGTTTGTGGAATTCTTTGCGCGCCAATTAGTTGCGTAGTTACGTCAAATTTCCATAAACTTCCGTTTTTATTCTTTCTTGTTTCTTTAGCAATATTTACAAACCCTCTATGTTTGGATGTCATTGGCTGTGTCAGTGAGCCGTTTAGGTAGTCTACTTTCACATCTAAGAATCTATAAGCAGTTCTTATTTCCCATCTCTTTGCGGGTACAAAGCTAAATTCTACTTGGGCACTATTAGAGTATGATTGTCCATCCAAATTATACAGCAATAAATTTCGTGTGTTATAATCATAGTCACTCACTATTTGATTGACAAATCTTGAATGATAGAAATCAACATTTAAATTGGCTTCTTCTCCAAATAGTTTTAAATCACGGTTAATACCAATTCCATAGTTCTGAGCGATTTCTTGATCTAGACCATAAACAGGGGAGTTACTATTTCCTCTTATTTCCCAAATTCTTGAAGATGCCAATGCACCAACATTTTCCATAAAGACATTAGGTGTTCTCCTACCCATTCCGGCAGCTAACTTTACAGAAGTTTTTTCGCTTGGGCTCCACCTCATATTAAATCGAGGTGTTACAAATCCTCCAAAAATATTGTGATAATCCGCTCTTACACCGGCAACAATACTAACCAATGTTTTGGTCATGGAATATTCGAAATAGGCTCCTGGTACTATTTCCGTCCAGGCATAACTGGTGTCCATACTTTGAATTCTCTTGGTAGATTCATTGTAGTCATCATAAATCAAACTTAAACCAGTCTTATACTTATGTTCTGAAGTGTTTTTAAATTCATCTTGAAAAATGAAATTGGCGTATCCAGAAGTTTGTTCTCCTTGATAGTTTCTTATTCCAAAATTATTTAACTGGGAATGATATGATCCGTTCAACTGAAGCGCCATACTCTTATAATTCTCATCTGGAAATAGATAGCCAAATTTGACAAACCCATTGATTTTCCCTGAGAAAGTGTGCGTACGGTATGGATTTGTTGTGATGGGAAGGTGCGCGTGTTCTGCATGATTACCAACTAACAAATCTGAGTACTGCCCAGCTTTTGTATCTAATGATACTACTCCAATTCCTATTTCGGAGTGAATTTTAGGGCCGTTATAATTCCACTGATTCTGAAAAGCAAATGTTTGATTCAAGGGGTTGTCAATGAAACTGTCACCATTCATATCCATTTTAGCGTTGGCGTATTTGGCGTGACCCAAAAGTGTTGTGCTCCATCTTTTGGTAACCCTTTGTGTGGTGTGAATGTTTAATTCATTCCTGAAAGCGGAATTGCCGTAATAATTAACATGCAGTTTTTCTCCATTCACGGGGTTTTTCATTTCAATGTTGATTTGGCCTACCATACTTTCGTATCCGTTTACTACAGAACCTGCACCTTTGGAAATCTGAATACTATTTACCCATGCGCCTGGAACAAACTCCAAACCGTAAATAGTACTTAAACCCCTTGACATAGGGATGTTGTCTTGCATTATCTGAACATACTTTCCAGACAATCCTAGCATTTGAATTTGCTTGGTGCCAGTCACTGCATCGGTAAAGCTTGCGTCAATGGATGGGTTAGTTTCAAAACTTTCGGATATGTTACAGCAGGCTGCTTTTCTCAGTTCGCCTTCACCCATTATGTGAGAATCACGAGGGCTATACTTCTCAAACCCATATCCGCCTTTGCGCGCTTTAATGATAACATCTGGAAGCACGCTTCCATCTTTCATTACAATATTAACAGGGTTTTTTAAACTACTTATTTCAATAGTATCATTCTTAAATCCAATAAAACTAAAAATTACTTGAGAGGCTCCTTCTGGAACATCAATGTGAAAGAATCCTTCTACATTGGTAGAGGTTCCACCATCATATCCAGGAAAGTAGATGTTAACTCCTGGAATGGGGGTGGCAGTATTTTTTTCGCCTGCTTCAAACACAGTTCCTTCCAAATACTTGGATTGACCATGTCCTATATTAAGCGCGAAAGTTGCGACTAATAACCAAAATAAATATTTCATTATTTATGGCTTTTGATCACTTCTGGATCTTCATATTTACAACAACCGTGTAGGGCGTTATATGCTTCTGGTGTTGTTTTTATTTTTTCTGTAGAGTGACCAACATCTGCACACAATTGGTGAATTTCTTCAATTGAGATTTTACCAGAGTTAAAAACAATGTTCAACATTTTTGTCTCTACATCCCATTGAGCAGATCTAACGCCCACCACATCTAGTGCATTTTCAATTCTGTCTTCGCACATGCCACAAACACCATAAACTTTGATGTCTTCTGTTACGTATTTTGATTTTTGTCCAAAACTTGTGAGGCTTAATGAAGCCATTAGTATTATTATTAAGTATTTCATTTTTGTAATTTTTTCGTGAAGGCAATTTAACGATGTGTTGATTGCCAATTAATTGATAAACGATTTATGCAAACAATAAGTTGCAATAAAAAGGAATAATATTACGAAAGTTGAGGGGGCTGCCAAATGGAATTCATTGGCTTATCTGGCATTGGCTGATTATAGTGCCAGCCATATGTAAAATAAGAAGTGATTGAAATCAAATTTATTTCCATAGAAAACTCGGAAGAAATATAAGAAACAGATTGAACACAATTGCATTCGCAATTACCGCAAGGAGTAAAAGGTTGGTCATCATTTTGCTCAACATGCTTACAACAACAATGTCCCGTTGATTCTTGTTTTTGATCTTCAACTACCTCTTGTGATTCAGAAATTGTTTGAGAATTAGAGGCTGCGTGTTTAGCACAAGCCAAAGCCTCATTGTTTGAAAATACAAACGATGAAAGCATCAATAACAATATGTATAAACTCTTTTGAATCATAACTTATTAATACAAAGTAACAAATTTCTAATAGACTTGCAATATTTATACCATAAGATATTTTATAGAAAACATTATTTATGCTTGGAATCTTAATGTGAAGTTTGGTCAAAAATATTAATCATTAGATTTAATAGTTCCTTTGTTTGCTATATCTTTGTGCTTCAATATGTATAAAGCAATTATCCGTCCTATTTTATTTCTTTTTGACCCAGAAAAAGTGCATTATTTCACTTTTAGGTTAATTAAAATTATTAATGCTATCCCAGGTTTGGGAGCACTGAATAGAAAAATGTTTACTGTCGAAGATAAAAGACTTGAACGTGAATTATTTGGTCTGAAATTCAAAAATCCAGTAGGCATTGCTGCTGGTTTTGATAAGAATGCTGTTTTGTATAATCAATTAGAAAATTATGGCTTTGGCTTTTTAGAAGTTGGTACAGCCACTCCCAAGCCTCAAATAGGAAATCCTAAAAAAAGACTATTTCGTTTAAAGAAAGATCAAGCCTTGATTAATAGAATGGGGTTTAATAATTTGGGTGCGGATGCTATTGCAAAAAACCTTAGAAACAAAAAAACCAAGTTAATTATAGGTGGTAATATAGGCAAGAATACGGCTACCTCAAATGATGATGCTTTGGCTGATTATGTTTACAATTTTGAAGCATTGCATGATGTGGTGGATTATTTTGTGGTAAATGTGAGTTGTCCCAATGTAAAGAACTTAACCAAGTTGCAGGATACGCCATTTTTGACAGAATTATTAAATACTTTAAAAGATATTGACGCATCTAAGAAGGTGCAAAGACCCATTTTATTGAAGATTGCTCCAGATTTGAATGATTCACAATTAGATGAGATTATTGAATTGGTTGCTGCAACAAAGATTGATGGAATTATTGCTTGTAATACAACCACGTCAAGAGAGAATTTAAAAACGCCAAGTGCTGAGGTAGAAGCCATTGCAAATGGAGGATTGAGTGGAAAACCGTTGAAAGACAGAAGCACTGAAGTGATAAAATATCTTTCTACAAAATCGAATAAGGCATTTCCTATCATTGGTGTAGGTGGTATCCATTCTGCTCAAGATGCAATGGAGAAAATAGAAGCAGGTGCAGATTTGGTTCAAATTTATACTGGGTTCATCTACGAGGGGCCTAAATTGGTAAAAAGAATCAATCAAGCCATTTTAAGTCATAAATAGTGGATGAATAATTCAAAAAAGAAAAACATGCAAATTATCTCCTTCTCTTTGTTTGTTTCCATGTTCCTGATTATTGTTACATCTTGTGATACGAGTTCTGAAACGAAAAGCCCAAATGAATATAAGCCTCAGGTTTCTTTGGAAACAGATACTTTGATTGGGGAATCTGCAGATGTAAATATTGTTGAACACCCAGTAGATCCTATTACTCAGATTAAGAATGAATATGATCTTATTATGGATCAGTTGGAGAAGGGCAAGTTTGTGTCAAAAGTTTATTATTATGAATGTCCTAATTTTCCGGAAGAAGGTACTATTACTTTTTATTCTGACTCGGTGGGTATTAGGATGATAGAGAATGAAGCCGTTCAAGGTTCTCATGGAGGAGAGACAGCTACGTATTATTTAAAAAATGGACAACTCTTTTTTGTCTACCAAGTACAGAGTTATTGGTCTTTTGCTCAAGGGTCAGACCAAGAAAACCCTTCAACAGTAGATCATGTATCAGAGTATAGGTTTTATCTGTATGAGAATGAATTGATAAAATGCTTGGTGAAAAATTATTCTGCAAAAGACAATGAAGATCTTGATGAGAAAGGTAAGGCAACAAATAATGTGAATGTTGAGTGTAAAGCTTACGATGATTTAAATGATAAATTATCAATTCTTATGAATCAATACGGTGGTGAGGAACACTTAAATTGCATTTGGCTACAATAGTTTATAATGAAAAACTTAAAATCGAAAGATCCCTATGCTGCGCTTAGAGTTAAAGAGTTCAAGTCTTTTTTAAGTCTTCGATTTGCAATGGTATTTGCCTGGTCTATGCAGTTCATTGTAATTGAATGGGAAGTTTATCAACTAACTAAAGATCCACTTTCATTGGGGATAATCGGATTAATGGAGATTATTCCAGCTTTGTCCATAGCCCTGTTTGCAGGTCATTTTGTTGATCAGAATGAAAAACGGAAACTATTAATGAAGTGTATTGTTGCATTTTCTGTGATCAGTTTTTTTCTAGTTTATCTAACTTCAAGCTTTGCAAAGGATTCGATTTCGACTCCGTGGATTTTGTATGGAATATACGCTTGTGTTTTTGTTGGTGGAATAGTAAGAGCCTTCATTAGCCCCACTATTTTTTCTTTATTGAGTTTGATTGTACCTAAAAACTTATATGCCAATGCTGCAACTTGGAGTAGTTCCGTCTGGCAAATGGGTTCTGTATTAGGTCCAGCTATTGCAGGTTTTGTGATTCATTGGTTTGGTGTCACCACATCGCTTTCTATCGTTTTGGGAATGTCCATTTTTGCTTTTGTGATGCTTTTGCAGATTGAAACCAAACCTATCATGAATAAAAAGATAGGAGAGCCCATTCTTCAAAGTTTAAAGGAAGGAGTAAAATTTGTTTTCAAGACTAAAGAGATTCTAGGAGCAATATCTTTAGATATGGTGGCTGTATTGTTTGGCGGTGCAATGGCTCTCTTGCCAATTTTTGCAACAGATATTTTACATGTAGGCTCTATGGGTTTTGGTGTGCTGAGAGCGGCTCCTGCAGTTGGGTCGTTTATTACCATCATCATCATGGCATATTTCCCAGTTCATAAACGAGCCGGTTTAAAGCTCCTAGGTGCCATTTTCGGTTTTGGATTGAGTATTATACTGTTTGGATTATCAGAGTGGTTTATTCTCTCTGTATTTGCTTTATTCTTAAGCGGAGTTTTAGATGGAGTTTCAGTTGTTATAAGAAACACAGTTCTTCAATTATTTACACCTGATGAAATGAGGGGAAGAGTAGCCTCTGTTAATGGAATGTTTGTAGGCTCTTCCAATGAGTTAGGAGCATTTGAAAGTGGCATTACTGCCAAGTTGTTTGGAACTGTAAGAGCAGTAGTTGGAGGGGGAATCCTCACCTTAATTATCGTAGTTTTTATGGGAGCGAAACTGCCTAGTTTAAGAAAGTTGGAATTTCCGGAGGAGGGGGTTTAGAATTGTTGAATATTTTCGTTTAATCCAAAATTAATAAGGTAATTAAACAGAAAAAGGAGGTCAATAAAACCTCCTTTTTCTCAATAATTTATACAGGAATTAGAATTTTTCTTCAAACTTCTTCATATTCAATTGGTACGTACAAACGTTATCCATAAGAACGAGTGGCCAGAGATAAAAAGAAAACTTGTATGTAACTATAAATCAGATACTCAATTCGTTCAAGCAAAAAGACTTTCATTACTTCAACAGAAATTAGAAATTTTGAGGGATTCAGAAGAAGCGATTGGTAAATGGGTAACAAAAAGAGATATCCACAAATTAGTATTCGATAGAAGTGATGATGAAATCAAAAATCACTATCGAGAGTTAGAAGAAGAACGCACACTTTTCCCTGACGACGAGACAGAGTATTAATAAATAGATTTATATAGGAATAGGTTTGCTGACCGAAAAGAAGTAAAATGCACTCCGTTTTGCTTCCTTTCCTGTATAAATAATAGAGTAAGACAGCAATCTTACAAAGCAATTAGGAGTAA
>CAJYBK010000134.1 GCA_913064955.1 uncultured Flavobacteriales bacterium | reverse complement strand
AGAAGTCGATTAAACGACTGATGATTATTTAAAAATTCTCGCTACAGAAATGTAGTGGGGATTTTTTTTAACTAAAAATAATGGCTAATTCCTTTTTCTCTTAAGTTTTCTCTTAACTTTTTTACTGGCAAGATGAAAATCTGATATTTAACCTAGTTTAGTTAGACTTCTGGAGAATATAATAACATATTCTCCATTTTTTAAAGATTCATTTGGAACACTAATTAGATATTCTGCATCATTTCCTGGGTGGAGGTAGTATGTTAATTCAGAGTTATAAACGGTTTGTTTGTCTATCATTTCGATAACACGAATGGTAGGGTAGTTAAAATCTTCGCTTGAGGTTTCTATGAAAATTCGAAATTGAGTTTCTTCCTTTTTGATACTCTCAGGAGAGATGATTTTTTCTATTTTAATAATTTTCGCAGTTTGTGCTTTGAAGCAAAAGGATATTGCAAACAAAAGTAAAATTGTAGTTGCTAGTTTAAACATGCAAATTTATTAGTTTGAGAATTTTGTAGATTTCAAAGTTACTTAACTTTCTTTGATTTCATCAAATTTATCAACACCTCAGCATACAATCAAAATAATCTGTAGTTTTGTCTCCTTACACTTTAGGGGTGCTGTTAAGTAGGCTGAGAAATACCCTTATAACCTGAAACCGATAATGCGGGCGAAGGGAAAAGTTGAAAAGTCTTATTGTAAGACCTTTGCTTTCTCCAGCTCCATTTTAAAACTAAATATGATGGATTTATCAGTAGAAATTAGCAAATACCCACTTAACGAGAATTACATTCCTATAATTAAAGATTTCATAGACAGGCTAAATACTTATCCTAAAATTACTGTGCTTACCAATACCATGAGTACACAGGTATTTGGTGAGTTTGATGAGGTAATGAAAGCCATTTCAACTGAACTGAAAGGTTCTTTTGC
This sequence comes from uncultured Flavobacteriales bacterium, assembly GCA_913064955.1. Classification (GTDB taxonomy): domain Bacteria; phylum Bacteroidota; class Bacteroidia; order Flavobacteriales_D; family Parvicellaceae; genus Parvicella. The sequence goes on along the minus strand of CAJYBK010000134.1, from coordinate 8,380 downwards.
ACAGGAAGTAAAGCAAGTAATGGTTATGAAATTCATCAATAGTGATCTTCGACCAAAGTAATTCATGGATGTTTGGGGTGAAATAGTAAATGCAGCAAGGAGTATGTCTGTTTTGGAGATTCTTGGTGTTTTCTTCGGAACGCTAAGTGTTTGGTTCTCCAAAAAAGAGAACATTTTGGTTTATCCTACGGGAATAATCTCTGTGTTGATTTATGTTTACCTGTGTTATCTGGCAGGTTTGTACGCGGATACAGGAATCAATGCATTTTACTTCGTGATGAGTGTTTATGGATGGTATAATTGGTCTTCTATTAATAAAAACGAAGTTTTAGATAGCAAAGTCAGAGTGTTAAAAATTAGTAGGAGTACATCTACTCAAAACATTGGCTATGCAGTAACTACAGGTGTATTGTGGTTGGGGTTATATTTTATTTTAGTAAACTTTACAGATAGTACTGTGCCCTATATAGATTCATTTACCACAGCAGTTTGTTTGGTAGGGATGTGGATGATGGCATTTAAGAAAATAGAAAACTGGTTCATGTGGATTATTGCCGATTTAATATCTGTTCCGTTGTACTGGTACAAAGGTTTACCGCTTACTAGTATTCAGTTTGCATTATTCACTGCTTTGGCAATCTCTGGTTACTTAGAGTGGAGAGGTAAATTAAAACAAGCGTGAAAAAAGTAGTGTTTACAGGTCCAGAATCTACAGGGAAATCAACTCTTGCTAAAAAGTTGAGTGAAACGCTAGGTTGTTCCTGGGTGAGAGAATATGCTCGAACTTATTTAGCGCAATTAAATCGTCCTTATGTTCAAGATGACTTACTCGTAATGGCCAAAGGTCAGGTTGAAGCGGAAAGTCTAGCACTGAAAACTTCCGATATGTTAATTTGCGATACTGATTTGTTAACAATCAAAGTTTGGTCTGAATTTAAATATAGTAATTGCGATCCTTGGATTGTGCAAGAATTGAAAAATAACTTACCTGATTTATACTTGATTTGCTATCCTGATTTAAAATGGGAGTATGATCCTCAAAGAGAAAATCCCGATGATAGATTAGCATTGTTTGAAATTTATTTAGTTGAGGTTAAGAAACTTGGAGTTCCTTTTGTAGTTGTTAAAGGGGAAGGCTTGCAGCGTGCTAAAAATAGTATGAATGCAGTGAGGGAAATTATTTCTTAAGTAGTACTTGCAGATATAAAACTAACAATTACCTTTGCCGCCAACTCAAGGGGTGTTGCATTTTGCGACTGAGATTATACCCAGGAATTGCCTGATTAGCAATTTCGCACCTGATCCAGATAATGCTGGCGTAGGGAAGTAGACAGAAGCACGAATCTTCATCCGGATGGAGCTCGTGAGGAAGTCAGTTAAATGTTTTGTTGTACCGTGTTTATCTTACCTCTGGTTGGACACATTTAATTTAAATCAAAAAATGAAAAGAGTAATTTTAACAATTACAGCTGCTATTGCTTTACAGGGAATTGCTATAGCGCAAATTGAAAGTGATGTCAAAACCGACACATTAAAAGTATCACAATCTAAGGAACTAGAACAGTTCATTCTTAATGCTACTCGTGTAACTAAAAATTCGCCTGTTGCTCATGAAAATATGTCAAAAGAGGAGATTGAGAAAAACAATCAAGGCGTAGATTTACCAATTTTATTGGATCAACAAACTTCTGTGGTGACAACATCTGATGCTGGTGCTGGTGTGGGATATACAGGCATTAGGATTAGAGGTTCGGATGCTTCTCGTATTAATGTTACTGTAAATGGGATTCCTATTAATGATTCTGAATCGCAAGGGACATTTTGGGTGAACATGCCAGACTTGGCGTCATCCACAAGTGACATTCAAATTCAAAGGGGAGTGGGGACTTCTTCCAATGGTGCGGGAGCATTTGGAGCCAGTATTAATGTGAACACGCTTGAGAGTAATCCCAATGCATACGGAGTAATTTCCAATAGTTTTGGATCATTTAATACGATGAGAAACTCTTTGCAATTCGGAACAGGATTGATTAATAATAAGTTTGTTTTTGATGGTCGATTGTCTAATATTCAGTCTGACGGATATATCGATAGAGCAGCATCTGACTTAAAGTCGTATTACTTATCAGGTGCATATGTAGGTGATAAGTCAATGATTAAGGCAGTTACTTTTTCTGGACACGAAAAAACCTATCAAGCATGGTATGGGGTGCCTACAAGTTATATGGACACCAATAGAACTTACAATCCTTACAACTATAAAAATGAGGTAGATGATTACCAGCAAACACATTACCAATTGCATTATGTGTACAACGCTAACGAACACTTTAAGTTAACTGCTGCTGGACACTATACAAGAGGATTGGGGTACTTCGAGCAATATAAAGGAGCGGATGAAAACTCAGAAATTAACTATTGGTCTAAAGAAAGCCTTGCTGCCTATGGCCTGGGTAATGTGGTGACACCAAGCGGAGATACGATAAGAGAGACCGACTTAATTCGTAGAAGATGGTTGGATAATCATTTCTACGGTGTGGTAATGTCTGCAGAGTACAAGAATGATAAAATGAGTTTAGTTGTTGGTGGTGGTGCCAATCAATACATTGGAGATCATTACGGAGAAATCATTTGGGCGGAATATGCGAGTAATGGTGATTTAGGACACCGTTATTATGAAAATGATGCATCCAAGAATGATATCAATGCTTACGCAAAAGTGCATTATAACTTGACGGATAAGATCAGTCTATTGGGCGATATGCAAGTAAGGATGATTTCTTATACTTTCTTAGGATTTGATAATGAGTTGAATAATGTAGATCAAACAGTGAATTTGTCTTTCATTAATCCCAAAGCAGGAATTAATTATGCGATCAATGAAAATCAAGGTGTTTATGGATTTGTTGGGGTTGGAAATAAAGAGCCTAATCGTAATGATTATACTAATTCTACACCTTCTAGTAGACCTATGCATGAGCAAATGATAGATATTGAGACGGGTTATAGAATTAAGAAAGATAAGTTTTTTGCTAATGTTAACATCTACGCAATGGAATATAAAAATCAGTTAATCGTAACTGGTGAATTGAATGACGTTGGTGCTGCGATTAGGCAGAATGTACCTGTGAGTTATAGAAGAGGAATTGAGTTAAATGGCGGTGTCCAATTGCACAAAAGAGTGCAGTGGTCGTTGAATGCAACATTGAGTACAAATAAAATTGAACAATTCAATGAGTATGTAGATGATTGGGATACTTGGGAGCAGGTTGAGGTGGTACACCAAAATACTGATATTGCTTTCTCTCCAAGTGTTATTGCTGGTAGTCAGTTGGCGTATACACCTATTAGGAAAGAGAAAAGTGAATTGGAAATTGCCTTTATTACTAAGTATGTAGGAGATCAATATATTGACAATACACAAAGCGAGTTTGCTAAGCTGGCGGGTTATGTTGTAAATGATGCAAGAGTAACTTATAGGATTAAAACTAAATTGATCAAGGAGATTAACTTAAATGCATGGGTTAGGAACTTGTTTAACGAACAGTATGTGGCTAATGCATGGAATTACAGGTTTCAGTCCTCTGGTGGTTCGTACGGAGACGCTTATGAGGTTCCTGAAGGCGAAGGGACTAATCGTTATAGTTTGACCGGTCTTTTCCCGCAAGCAGGAACTAATTTCTTTTTAGGCTTGACATTAAAATTCTAAAACATATTGATTAAATCAATTTAATAGGAAGTACGCATAATACTTCCTATTTTTGTTTATGCTCAGTTCTGAAGAATTAAAACGTTACGATCGCCATATTCGCCTTGATGAAGTAGGGGTGGAAGGGCAAGATGAATTAAAAGGTGCTAAGGTTCTTGTTGTAGGTGCCGGTGGACTCGGGTGTCCGGTGCTGCAGTATTTGACTGCCGCTGGTATTGGCAATATTGGAGTGGTAGATGGAGACACTGTCTCCGTTTCTAATCTTCAAAGACAGGATTTGTACGGGGATGGTGATGTTGGTCAACCAAAAGCTGAAGTGGCGGTGAGGAAATTAAAAGATCAGAATCCTTTTGTGGATTTTGATATTTACAATGAATTTCTCAGTATAGAGAATGCACTGGGTATTATTAGAAGATATGATATTGTGATTGACGGAACAGATAACTTTTCTACGCGTTACTTAGTCAATGATGCTTGTTTGATTGCAAAAAAGCCATTGGTATATGGTTCCATTTTTAAGTTTGAAGGACAGGTCTCGGTTTTTAACTACAAGGGTGGACCAAGTTACAGGTGCCTGTATCCTGAGTTGCCAAAGGCCGGTGAGGTGCCAAATTGTTCTGAGGTAGGTGTGCTTGGAGTTTTACCTGGTTTTGTAGGAACAATGATGGTGAATGAATGTTTGAAAATGATTCTAGAAATAGGAGAGGTGAACAGTGGTAAGGTTCAGGTTTTTAATCTGTTAAAAAATATTAAAACATCTTTTAATGTAGTTAAAAAAGAGGAGAGTTTTAAGCGGGTTGAATTAGAAGATAATTATGAGTTGGACTGTGAATTAAATGAAAAAAAGCAAAGTATGAAATCAATTTCGGTAGAAGAATTAAACAAGAAATTGCAATCTGGAGAAGATATTCAGTTAGTAGATGTTCGTGAGCCATTTGAATTTGAAATGTGTTCAATCGCAAACAGTTTGCACATTCCTCTAAATACTATCCCAGCGAACTTAAGTGTAATTAAAAAAGATATCCCTGTTGTTTTTATTTGTCATCACGGGATGAGAAGTGCGAGTGCCATCCATTTTATGGAGGCTGAAGGTTTTACTAATTTAATCAATCTTACGGGAGGTATAGATGCATGGGCTAGGGAAGTGGATGATGAGATGGAGATTTATTAGGTAGTTATGCTTTTAGGTCGTTCACAGAGCTCACTTCAGGTCGCTTCGTTTTTAGGTCGTTCACTCTCAAAAGCAATTGGGACACTTTAGGGTAGGAGTGTTTATCTTTTTCACGGTGCTCAAAATAAATACCGTCATTACGAGCAGAGCGAAGTAATCTGTTTATTTGTAACGTAAATACATAGCCGATATGAGGCGACACAATATCCTATATCAAAAAAAGCAAAACACCTGAGCATCTTCCCCAATTTTCCCCACTATCTCCTCTTGCTCCGTCCTGTTTGAAACCGCAACAATCACCTGTAAATCACCTTTGCTACAGTAATCTTTCCCATCTTCAATAATTACATCATAGACATTGTGCCCAATCCTTTGTGGGTTTTCCGTGACCCATTTGAATGGAATATTTCGTTGGATTAATTGTCTAGCAATCAATTTTCCTTTCTTGGCTGCGCCCCAAAGCACCAGTGTTTTGCTTGGTGCATAATCAATCTCTACAAAGTGTTTCACCTTGAGTGGAATAAAATTGAGTATTTGATAGTGTTCTTGTGTTCTTGTAGAGCGATTTTGATGATCTCGCCAGTAGTGTGTTAGAGAATTTGTAGAAATGACCTTAAAATCGTTCTTATACATCCTAAAAGCTAAATCATAATCCTCTGGATAGATATCAGGATGAAAGGCGTTTATATTTTCTAAATCTGACTTATGAATTAGAAAGTTGGGCGAGGGTATGACGCATTCTCTATAAATCTCTGAGTAATTGTTTTCTTTTTCGGTAAGCTGATTCAACCAATTTTCGTAGAAAGTATAGCCTTCTCCTAATTTTTGCTCGCTAAAATATTTTACAAAGCCAACCGCTACATGACCTCTTCCTTTGGAGGTAAGGGTATTATTTAAATCCATTAATTTGTTGGAAGGCATAATATCGTCTGCATCCATTCTGGTAATGAACTGACCTGAAGTATAGTTGTAGGCCAATCTCAGCGCATGAATCAATCCTGGGACGTCATTGGTAAAAAGTTTGATTCTAGTATCTTTTTCTCTGAAGGCTAGGGCAGTAGCATAGCTGTTATCTGTGGAAGTATCATCAACAAGTATTAATTCCCAGTTATCATAGGTCTGATCTATGATAGATTGAAGGCATTCAGCAAAGTATGGCTCTGCATTTCTAAAAGGTGTAAGAATGGATATCACAGTTTCAAAAGTACGAGTTTTTGGATATAAAAAAAGCCCGTTACGAATTTCGTAACGGGCTTTTCAAGTTTTAAAGTATATTGAAAATATTAAATTGCTTTAACATTTACTGCGTTTAATCCTTTTTTTCCTTCTTTCAATTCAAACTCAACTGCGTCACCCTCACGGATTTCGTCAACTAAACCTGATACGTGTACGAAGTACTCTGTCTTTGATTCGTCTTCAGAAATAAAACCAAAACCTTTAGTTTCATTGAAGAACTTTACTGTTCCTTTATTCATTGTAATAATTTATTTATGCCGCAAAGGTAGACTAATTGTTTGTGTTTACTGCTTTTTTTATGATTTATTTTAATTCTGTGAGATACTTGTTCCTTTATTTTAGTTACAAGACAGCTTATTTGATAGGGAGTTTGTTTGGTTTTTCATTGAGAAGTTAACTGTTATAAGGCGTTGTCGCTTCTCAATGATGTCCCCTAAAGTAAATCTATTGTCATTGAAAAAGAATCAATTTTCTAGCGACTAAAATCTATCGTCTAGCATCTATAAATACCTATCTTTGCACAATAATCTAAACCAAACATGAGTACATTCGACCAACTAGGAATTAAACCTGAATTTGTAAGAGCCCTAACAGAAATGGGTATTGTTACACCTACACCTATTCAAATGGAAGCAATTCCTTTAATGATGGAAGGTGCTGTGGATATGGTAGGACAAGCGCAAACTGGTACAGGGAAAACTGCAGCCTATGGTTTGCCATTGTTACAGCGAATCAATCCTACTAAAGGTGTTGTGCAAGGTTTGATTTTATGTCCCACGCGTGAGTTGGGGCAACAGGTGGCAAAGCAATTGTTTAAATTCACAAAGTATTGTCCTAAAAAGATTTTCACCGAGGCAGTTTATGGAGGGGCGCATATTCAAGATCAAATAAATGCTTTGAAGCGTCCTACACATATTGTAGTGGCTACGCCAGGAAGATTGATTGATTTAATCAATAAGAAAGCAGTAGACCTTTCCAATGTAAAAACTGTTATTCTAGATGAGGCTGACGAAATGCTTACGATGGGATTCAAAGATGAGTTGGAAGAAATTCTTAGACACGTAGCAGGAGCTAAGTCGAAATGGTTATTCTCAGCAACCATTCCACATGGAATTAGAGAAATTGTTAATTCTCACATGAAGGACGATGCACATAGAGTGACTACTAGTAAGAAAGATGTGGTCAACAAAAACATCGAACACAAATACTTGGTGTGTGATGATAGAGATAAATTAAATGTATTACTTCAGTTTTTGCAGTCTGAAGGCGATGAGCGTGGAGTAGTGTTCTGTAGAACAAAACTAGCCACCAAAACTTTAGCAAAAAATCTTGTTGCCAAAGGGGTTCCTGCAGATGGTATTCATGGAGATCTAAAACAAATGGAACGTGACAAAGTGATGCGTGCTTTCAAAAATGAAAGTCTTAGAATCTTGGTTGCAACAGATTTGGCTGCCAGAGGATTGGATATTGAAGGATTAGCATTTGTTGTTCATTATGAACTTCCAGACAAAGACGAGTACTATACTCATAGAAGTGGTAGAACAGCACGAGCTGGTAAAAGAGGAACTTCACTTTGTATAGTAAATACTAGGGAATTGAAGTCAATTAAGTACTTGGAAAAAAACTTAGGAATTGGGTTTAAGCAGGTAAGGCAGGTTAAATAGTTAAAAAACTATATTTTAATTTAGAGTGACTCCGATTACACACACGTCATCTATCTGTTCCAAGTTTCCTTTCCAAGAAGTAAAGTGCTGATGCAATGTTTCTTTCTTTTGTTTGGCTGTTTGAGAATCTATTTCAAGTAAGAAGTTTTTGAAAGGCTTGTACATGAACTTTTTACCCTTAGGGCCGCCAAATTGATCAGCGTAACCATCGGTAAAAATATAAAATGAATCTCCCTTCTGCAGTTTTATTTTGTTTAGAGAAAATGAGTTGGCATTATCATCATATTTGCCCACAGGTTGTTTATCTGCTTTTATCTCAAAAAGATTATTGTTTTGTACAGAAATGTTTGGAGTGATTTCGTTACCATTATTGGAAATAGTGTTTTGTGTGGAGAGTATCCAAAGTGGATTATTGGCACCTGTATAAAAGACTTCATTGGTTGTTTTGTCTATCATTACGAAAGCGATATCCATACCATCTTTCATTGTAACGCCCTCCTTATTAGTTAAGGTGAGTTTGATAAGTAGGTTCAATTCATCTAAAAACTCATTAGGGTAAATTAAATTCTTGGAGTTGTATATCTCGTTAATGAGAATAGT
>CAJYBK010000133.1 GCA_913064955.1 uncultured Flavobacteriales bacterium | reverse complement strand
CAGAATTAATTAACAACAGTGCAACTAAAGAAACTAGTAATAAAAATAACCTTGCTCCACTGAATGAAATGGTTCAAAAGGAAGGAGATTCACCTTTGAAAGTTGCTAACGCTGTGATGAAAGCAATTAGAAGTAATAGATCAATAATCAAAGTAGGTCTATTAACTAAAGGTGGACACTTGCTCAAAAGATATTTTCCAAGTTTGGCCAATTATCTCAATGCTAAGAATTATCAAAAACTAAAAAAGGAAGGAACAATAAACTAATGAATCATTTTTTTAATAAATATCCGCAATCTCCTCTGATGATAAGAGATTTTGAGTCTAAGACTCCCCTATTCTTTCAAGACGTTTCTATGATGTTGGGTATTTTTTTAGCGGATAAAAAAGCAGCATTGAAATATCTTCCTAGTTCGGATTTTAAATTAATCTGTCCCTTTCCTGGTAAAGCATTGGTTGGAATCAATTGCTTTCAATATAGATCTACAGACATTGGTCCGTACAATGAAGTATCTATCTCTGTAGCTGTGGAACGCAAGAAATGGCGTCCGGGTTTTGTATCTGTAATGGCCTCTACCCTTTCTCAAAATTTTCATGCTAACATATTGCAATTGCCAGTAACCACTGAAGTTGCATTACACGGAGGATTAGATTTCTTCCATTATCCAAAATTCATGAGTAATATTGAATTTAAGGATGTGGATAATAAACAAATTTGTGAAGTCAAAGACTTTGATACCAATGAGATGCTATTCAAATTTAGCGGAAACAAAATCAAAACTAAAAAATCGAAAAAACTAAATACAGCGCTTTATAATAGTTATCCAGAGATGAATAACACAATAATCCAAGCTGATTTATTGGTTAATCAAATAGAAAAAGGAACAAAGTGGCTAGGTAATGATTTTAGTTTTGAGATTGGAAATCACTCTCAAAGCCAAATTTTAAAGGATCTAAAATTGAGTAGATTAATGCAGTATGTTTACATGCCCTCAGGTCAAGCCATTCTTTTCGAACCAAAGGAAATGAATGTATAATCAACTCCTATCCTACTATTTTATTACTAATTGTTGAGACTGTGTATGTCCTTCTGAAACAAAAACTACTTGATAAATTCCTGCAGGATATTTACCCGCATCTATAAAGAAGTTCTTTTGAGTAGCAGGAAAACTGCCCTCATGTAATACAGTAACCACTTCTCCAATCATGTTATACATTTTTAGGCTCCCTGTCGTCATTTTATTAGCATTCACAGGGATCACCGTTATTTGAGAAGCAGGATTTGGATAAATCTGTCCTAATTCAGAATGCCACCCTAATTCATTTACACCCACTGACGAATTTAAAACATTGAATTTCCAATATCCATCAGGAGCAGTTATAGGTCTTTGAAGCGTTTTACCGCTATTCGCAGTTCCTTCTACATAATAGTATAAAGTTGTGCCAGCATTTTGCGCAGGAATATCTGCCGTCCACATGTCACTTCCTACAGCGGTCATGGCAACAGAAGTGTAAGTACTTGCCAAACTTGTTTTATAGTACATAGTAGCAGAAGCTATTCCGCTTTTATGCTTTATCATTGCATCCACTTGATAAGGGTTTGTTTCATCAAATGTATCTACCAACTGCTTATGTGTTATCCATAATGGGTCATTCACACCTACAGAGTGCGTAATACAATGAATAGCTCCTCCACTAGAAATTAAGTTTTCTCCATTATTGTCTACATCAATAGGTACAATTGTATGACCTGGGTGGATTTCTTGTAAAATTCTAATGGCCGTTGTGTCATATTCTTCCCTATACGTAGGAAGTAAAATACTTTTGTTCACAATAATATGGTTAGCGTATGTTCTATAGTAGGCACTTGGCGCATAAGAACCACCAGTACTTGGAGGCATTGGAATACGCACTAACTTAAATGGATCACCCCACTCCGTAGTGAAATTACTCAAAACATACTGAATATTTGCTTCCAATTGTGGCCCATCAGAAACTCCTTGAGGGAACTCTCCTACTACCAATGTTTCCTCATTTGCTATCTTCATGTGCATGTCTATATGATGAATATCGTCATAAGGCAAGTTAGTCATATGAATGTAGTTATCAATACCCATCCAATCGCTAAACAATTGATCAATTTCCGCTGCAGTATGATTAGGATAAGTTAAACCTTGTCCACTTCCTCCTTGATTCTCATCTAAAATTAATTCCGAAGAAAAACTGGTAGAATAGCCATCTGCCATCCAGTTTCCTCCTGTAGCCATTACATCCGAAGGACTTTGGCTCATAGAAAAAAGTTCTAATCCCAGGTGTGCTGCATACGCATCCGGAATAACATCATCACTAGGTCTTGGTCTATTGTAAATCCAATCAACTAATATTAAGGAATCCACGTCATTTACATAAACAGAATTAGCGGCATAATCTCTAATCCATACAGAATTAAAAGGTACTTCTAAAAAACTTAAATTAGTTAGTGGCACACCATTATTGGTTAAAGTAGATTTCACAGAATTGGAATCGGAGCAATGAATGATTACTTCGCACTCTTCTTGAGCAGCATCTACAATTTGACTATGAATTCCATTGTATTGACCAGTCCATGTTATTACTAAAGACTGTACCTCTTCCCATTGCGCTGGTGTTCTTAAATTAGTAAAAGGTGGAGGCGTAGTTGTTCCTCTTAACAAAGTTCTACTTTCCAAATAACTATCCATCATTTTGTACTCATGATCCGCCATGCCTATTGGCAGATTAACCTGCTGCGCTTGACCTAATTGAGAATTTAGCAAAAAACAAAATGGAACTAATAATAATGATTTCATCTGCATGATTTTAATAAAAGGTGTTAATCCAAAACAATTTTACGAGTAGTAATTACTTTATTCCCTTTTGTAAAAGAAACAATGTACAAGCCTTGGGTTAAATTTAAATTAGGGACAATAGTTCTAGAAGGATTAGACAATTGTTGAGAGTGAATTAACTTTCCTGACAAGTTGTAAATATAAACATTGTCAACATCAACATAATTAAGTTAGATAACTTTATCTTCTCGTATTTCCACAGAGAACTCGTTGTTAGATATTGATTCTTGAACATTCATACTAGATCCAACATACAAAACTCCTTTCATCCCCACAGTAGCATGTGGATTACAATTGAAGTAATACTTACCTGCTTGATTCACTACAAACCAATCTTCAAAAGTAGGTGCATTAAGACCTATCCAAAAACCACCGTTATCAGTAGCTACATTATTCACCCAATCGATTGAATCTAATTCCGTAATACTATGATAACCAATACTCACTAATCTAACTGTATCCCCTACATTGACATATGCCGTATCAGGGCTAAAATAATTATCATAAGCAGTGATGGTATAGTTTTGTTGTGCATTAAACTGAAAGGTAATTAGCGTTAAGACACTTAAAATGAGTAGCTTCATGTTTTATAAATTAGAGATTAGTTGGTAGTAAATATAGATAATCTATTTGAAATAAAGGTTACAGTCCATTTATATAACTAGCAAAAGGATCTTTAAAAGAGTAGCCATTGAATGAACGCTGCTTACTTAACTTGTTAAACTCTACTAAGGACCATAAAACAAACTCTTTGTAAAAGTTAATATCAGACTTAGGTAAATCAGGATGGAATTCCATTATCAAATCAGACAAAGGACCTATTTTGTTTAACTCAGTTTGGTAAGTTATTTCGTCACATTCATCCAACAATTGAAAATTTCCTTCTTCAAAAAACCAATTCAACACATGCTCATATGGACTCGACTCTTCTTCTTTTTCCAATTTCTCAATCTTAGGAAAATATTTGGGAAAGAATGTTTTAGCCGCCTCTCCTATTAATCTTTGCGCTACAAATGCCGAACCTTCTTCTTCTCCTTCGTACACCAATTCAACTTTTCCTGTAATAGAAGGAATCATTCCCATGAGATCACTAAACCTCACAGTTGCTGTTTCTTCTCCATTGATCAATGCTCTTCTTTCCAAAGTACTCATCAAGTTTTCAAAAGCGGTAATACTCATTCTAGAACTAATACCGCTTTTATGATCTATATATTCACTTTTGCGTGCTTCAAAACTTATTTGCTCCAGTAAATCTGCAGCAATCTCCGGAACATGTATTTTGATTTTTCGATCATCCTTCTTGTTAGCCTCTTGCTGTGTAATAGTTTTAGCAATAGAGATATCTTCTGGATAATGAGTTAGAATCTGAGAGCCTATTCTGTCTTTTAAAGGCGTTACAATACTTCCTCTATTAGTGTAGTCTTCCGGATTGGCAGTGAAAATAAATTGCAAGTCCAAAGGCATTCTTAACTTAAATCCTCTAATCTGAATATCACCTTCTTCAAGTATATTGAACAAAGACACTTGAATTCTTGCTTGTAAATCAGGCAACTCATTAATCACAAAAATACATCTGTTAGCTCTAGGAATCATTCCAAAATGAAGCACTCTTTCATCGGCATAACTTAGTTTTAAATTGGCCGCTTTAATAGGATCTACATCTCCAATCAAATCTGAAACAGTTACATCGGGTGTAGCTAACTTTTCAAAGAACCTTTCATCTCTATGTAGCCATGAGATAGGCGTCTTATCACCTTCTTTAGCAATCAACTCTTTAGCAAAAGTGCTGATTGGTTTTAATGGATCATCATTGATTTCAGAACCAGACACAAAAGGAATGTACTCATCCAGCAAATTAATCATCAATCTGGCCATTCTAGTTTTACCTTGACCTCTTAATCCTAAGAAATTGATATTATGCTTTGATAATATGGCTCTTTCTAATTCTGGCAAAACGGTAGCAGCATAACCATGCATTCCTTCAAACACCGTTTCTTTATTGGTCAATTTCTTAATCAGGTTATCTCTTAATTCATCCTTAATAGATTTACTTTTGTAACCGGATTTCTTTAGTTCTCCTAATGTTGCTATACTAGTATTCATCTTAATTAATTCTTTTTTTTCTGTTCGTTTCATAATCATGAAAAATCATTTCTCCTAATCCTTGAAGTCCGGTGTAAAATGCTTTTCCTTTGTTGTGTGCTGTAAAATTCTCTACAAATGATTGTAAGTATGGATCTTGAGCAATCATAAATGTGGTAATAGGTATATGCAGTTTCCTTGCCTGTGCGGCCATATTATAACATTTGCCAACTATGTACTCATCTAAACCATTACTATTCTTGTAATATTGCCCATCTGGCAATCTTAGACAACTAGGCTTACCATCGGTAATCATGAATATCTGTTTGTTGGTATTTCGCTTTCTTCTGAGCATGTCCATGGCTAATTGCAAACCTGCAACTGTATTGGTGTGATAAGGCCCTACATTTAAATAAGGTAAATCTTGAATTTTAATTGGCCAAGCATCATTACCAAAAACCAAAATATCTAATGTATCTTTTGGATATCTAGTGGTGATTAATTCAGATAACGCCATAGCTACTTTTTTAGCAGGAGTGATTCTATCTTCTCCGTACAGTATCATGCTATGACTAATGTCAATCATTAACACTGTGCTCATTTGAGATTTATGATGTGTGTCTTCTACTACCAGATCTTGCTCGGTTAGTTTGAAGTCACCATAACCGTTATTGATTTGAGCATTTTTTATACTTTCAGTCATCGAGATACTATCCAAAGAATCCCCAAATTGAAAAGATCTTAAATCTCCTGTTTGCTCATCTCCTATTCCACTTGACTTGGTTTTGTGATTTCCGGAACCGTTCTTTTTTAGTTTGCCAAAAATTTGATCCAAAGCATTTTTACGAATTGCTCTTTCTGTTTTGGCAGTGATTGACATCTTGCCTTTTCCATCTGGTTTGATTTCTTGTTTGATATAACCTCTTTTTTTGAGGTCTTCCACAAAGTCATCAATAGTATAATTTTCATCGGTTAACTTGTACTCTTTATCCAAAGCACCCAACCAATCCAATGCCTCATCCATATCTCCAGATGTATGGGTAATTAACTCTTTGAATATTTCAAACAGTTTATCAAAAGGTTCCTGATGCGGAGCCTCATAAGGGGAAAAAATAAAACCTTTTCTAAATTCTTTATTCTGCACAGTTATTTGGATAGATTGTCTTTTCCAAATCTACCCAATTCTGATTCAATTTGCAGCTTTAGTGACTAAGAAAAACCATTATTCTTGCACTTCTACTCTAACCCCTTCACTATGACTTGAAAATTCTGGTGCATACATACATTGCATGTTGGTAATTCCATTAGAGAAATCACCTTTATGGAATACTCTTAAGTCATATTCAAAGACATATGTTCCTTTTGCAAGGAAGTCCATAAAGAAATTGGTAGAAGCATCTTTGGTAGATTCGTAATAGCCTAAACCATCTTGCCACTTGTACTTACTAATTACATTGGTTGGTTCAAAACCTGCAGCGCGCATATCTTTCAAATGAACATACTCCAAATCTCTATCTGTTAAAATCTCAATTCTAACTCGTACTTTATCTCCTACTTTTAGTTGACTTCCTTCTTCTATAGGCGTCATATATTCGCCATCTTTGTTCAACTGTACTTTAAATAATTTCTTATGAATCGTTAAAGGAGTTTCATGCGTTTTGATTTTATCCAAATCCTCAAAATACTGCCAATATAAACCTCCCCAAGAAACACCAGTGGACTGTCTAGTTACCGTCACATTACCCATTTCAGCCTTTATTTCTTCTGGAGCATAAGATTTTTTGTAATAACCGGTACCTGCTTCAGTTTTACCAGGATCCACTACCATATTGCCTAATTTCACTTCAACTATTTCATCATTACTTAAGATGTCAGTCCCTCTCAATAAAAGTGCATAACAAGCTTCAGCAGTTGCTTTGGTTGTTTTCCAATGAGTTGTTTGCTTTTGTTTCAATAGCCATACTTTCAACTCCTCCACAGCTTCATCGTTCTTGGCTACTTCATCAAACGCCTCAATTAACATTGCTTGCGTTTCTATTGGTGAGTTATACCAATAGTAACCAGATACATTTGATTTATAGTACATCCCCATTTCTTCACTGTGGATGGCTAACTCCGTTAATGAGTTCATAATTAAATCTTGTACCTTACCTTCTGGTTCTAGTCTCTCTAGTGTCAAAGCCAACATTGCTTGGGTCTGTAATGAATTGGTCAACCAATACTTTTTAGCCATTGACAAATAGTAATCGTGCGCCTCTTTCACTTTTGGACTCATCTTAGTGTCAAAGAAACTTCGTGCATACATGTATTGCAGTTGGCTATTTTCAACATAAGTTAATTTGTATATATCATTATGATGTGCTTTCAACCATTCGTAATCTTTAACCATTTCTTGATCCAAGTAACTTATAGCTTTTTTGATCATTTTCCATTCACGTAAGTGTTTCTTAGAATTAATGATATTCATTTTATTTAAGTGCCCCATACCACATAGTATGTGCTGTGTAATATACCTGTTAGGTTTCATTCCTTTAAACCATGACCAACCTCCAGAAGACAATTGCGCTTCTTCTATTTTCTTAAGTGCCTTGTCCAATTCTTTGTCCATGCGATGTAAGTCAAAGAGCAATCCTACTCTTTTCTTACTCTCAGATTCTGATTTTGCTTGCATCACCCAAGGAGTTTCCTCAAGAAATAATGCTTTTAATTCTTGGTTTTTCTCCAGATTGGATAGGAAAGCATCTTTACTACCCTCCTTCCAACTATCAAATACTGCTTTGATTTTCGGATTTGAATTCGCTACATGAGATGCTATAGAATTTGCATAATATCTGGAGAATGTTTGCTCCGCACATTCGTACGGATATTCCATCAAGTATGGCAATGACTGAATGGCATACCAAGCAGGATTTGAAGTAAACTCAATCGTAACTCTTTCATGCCTCAAAGATTTACTATCACCAGAATTGATAAGGTTGTTTAATTTAAATGTTTTGCTTCCTTTTTTATTAATATACAAAGGAATACTCTCTGTTACTAGCATCCTATTACTCAATACTGGTAATGTCATTTCCTCACCATCAGAGAAAGAACCAGCTTGTGCTACAATCTTATAAGATATGGCTTGAACTCCTTCTGGAATGGTTAATTCCCATTCTACAGAAGTACTTTGTTTAGCAGGCACGGTAAAAGACTTCTGTGCGCTCGTGTTTTTTACTAATTCATCAATAGGTTGATTAGTCAATGCATCAGTCAGGAATAACTGAACGTTTCCTGTTAATTCATTCTCAGCCAAACTTGATATTTTAGAACTTAAGAAAATCTTATCACCTTCTCTAAAGAACCTTGGTGCATTTGGGATAACCATTAAGTCCTTTTGGGTAACCATATTCTCCGTTGTACTTCCTACTTTCAAATCTTTGGTGTGTGCCAAACTCATGAACTTCCATTTAGTCAAACTTTCCGGCATAGTGAAACTAAAAATTATTTCACCTTTACTGTTTGTTTCTAAATGAGGAAAAAAGAAAGCCGTTTCATTAAAGTTACTTCTTGCTTTCACATTACTCAAGTCAGCTTTTCCATCTTGCCCTGTAATGGTAGATCCAAAAGTGCCCCCAGCCATTGGCTTTTGATCTTCTAAGTTCTTATCCTTAGCGCCTTTTGCACTTCCCGTAGCTACAGTTGTGGTCTCAGCCCATCCAGGCATATTAGCCGCTGGTGGCGGTGGTGGTGATGCACCTTCACTATCTTCTTCCATGTAAACCTCATTTTCTGAGTAGGAAATTGAATTGTCAAGATCATAACTATCGTAGTAATAATTATTCGATCTATTATTTCCCCTTAAATAGTAATTTGGATAGTATCCAAACATGTTTAAAGTTGGGTAATCTCTGTTGTAATATTGGTAGTAATTGTTATAGTTGTAATTAATATTATAAGGTGTTAAAGAAACAAGGCCAAACCCTCTGTGAGTTTGAGTTAAGTAGTTGTAATAGTAATTGTTTCTTCTGTAGTTTAAATGCATACTGAAATAATTGGCAGCAAATTCATCCAAAGAGGCATCATACATTGCCGCTACCATTTCTGCTGCTACTTTCTCACTATTAGGGCCAGTGATTTTAACTTTCCATTCCTCTTCACTTCCAGGGAGCATCTTGTTTCTAAATGTAGCTAATTCCACTATCAATTGCTTGTTGGTATATGGAACTGAGATAGTTGCAGTGTTTGAGTAACTTCTTTCATTTTTAATAGTAGTAAACTGGATGCTAAAACCTCCTCTATCAGCTTCTTTAACTGGGAATGAGATGATTTTTTGTTCATTATTAAGTCTAATCGTACTTTGTTTCTGAATATCCCCATCCTTTATTAGTAAGTAATTAACTAAAATATCATCTTTTGAAGAAACCATTACTTTGGCAAATTCTCCAGGT
>CAJYBK010000132.1 GCA_913064955.1 uncultured Flavobacteriales bacterium | reverse complement strand
TTTAGCCTTTCGTTAGAAAATATAATCCCAGAAACAACAAGGTGTACTACAGTCCGATCAAAGTTATGCAACTTGTATAGGTGCAATTAATAGCTATATATTGCTGATGGTAACCAGACCGATCGCTCAATTAGACTTATTGCTATTTCGTAATCTTGAAAATGATAGAACTAAGTTGCTGATTAAAGGAGTTACGAATTGAATTGGTGAGTAAGTAAATGCTTGTTGTATTCCAATTGTAGTAGGAGAAGTTTTCTTTGACGAGTGTTATGATCAAAACCCATTAGTAAATGCTTTCTCGGCAGGAATAATGAAAGCAGGGGACATGATATCTGCCACAGCAAATGGTGTGGGGAATCCTGTATTTATTGTAGGTTCTGCTACGGGTAAAGATGGAATACACGGAGCAGCTTTTGCTTCTAAAGATATTACAGAAGAGTCTGTTGGTGACTTGCCAGCAGTTCAAGTGGGAGATCCATTCCAAGAAAAATTATTGCTAGAAGCAACTTTAGAATTAGCAAAAACTGATTGTATTGTTGGAATGCAAGATATGGGTGCTGCAGGGATTACTTGTAGTACGTCAGAAATGAGTGCTGCAGGTAAAGTAGGTATGGAAATAGATTTATCTAAAGTTCCAACTCGACAAGCTGACATGAAGGATTGGGAGATTTTATTATCTGAATCTCAAGAGAGAATGTTGGTAGTGGTACACAAAGGAAAGGAAGCAGAGGTTAAGGCTATTTTTGACAAATGGGATTTAAACTGTGCGGAAATCGGTGTGGTAACCGAAGGACCAAACATCGTTTTCCATTACCATGGTGAAAAGGTGGCTGAAGTACATGCTGACTCATTGGTATTAGGAGGTGGTGCTCCAGTTTATGAAAGAGAATACAAAGAGCCTGCTTATTTTAAGGAATTTCAAAAATTTGATATAGAATCGATTGATGAACCTGCTAATTTACAAGTGGTGGCAGATTTCTTATTGACGCATCCAAACATTGCTTCAAAAAGATGGGTTTCAGAACAGTACGACAGTATGGTGGGTACCGTTAATATGAGTACGAATGCTCCTTCTGATGCTGGAATTGTAAATATAAAAGGAACTAACAAGGCATTAGCCATGACAGTAGACTGTAATAGTAGATACGTTCATGCCAATCCTGAAGAAGGATGTGCTATTGCCGTTTCTGAAGCAGCAAGAAATATTACTTGTAGTGGAGGTACACCTTCTGCAATCACCAATTGTTTGAATTTTGGTAATCCCTATAATCCTGAGTCTTATTGGCAGTTTGTTGGTTCTATCAAAGGAATGTCTAAGGCGTGTTTGAAGTTTGAAACTCCGGTTACTGGTGGAAATGTTAGTTTCTATAATCAATCAGTAATAGACGGAAAAGAAGTGCCTGTATTTCCTACGCCAACTATTGGAATGTTGGGAATTATTGAGGACAAGACAAAAACGATGTCTTTGGATTTTAAAGAAAAAGGGCACTTGATATTCTTAATTGGTAAAACAGTAAATGACATTAACTCTTCAGAATATTTATATTCTTATCACGGTATAAAAGGATCTCCGGCTCCTTATTTTGATATGGAAGAAGAATATAAGATGCAAGGTGCTGTAAGAGGACTTATTCATGACGGATTAATTACAGCAGCTCACGATTGTGCAGATGGTGGTTTATTTGTGACTTTAGCCGAGATGTCTTTTCCAAGAGAACTAGGTTTTGACATCGTTACAGATAGCGAGGTTAGAGAAGATGCATTTTTGTTTGGAGAAGCGCAAGGGAGAGTTGTGGTAACCGTTGAGAATGCAGTTGAAGAAGAATTTTTAGATTACATGATTGAATCCAAAGTTCCATTTACTTTATTAGGGCATGTTACACAAGGGAAATGGCATGTAGATGACGTTCCTTTTGGTTTTTCTAAAGATTACAAAGTGAAATTTGATAATGCTTTGGGAGATATTCTTTCGAAGTAAAAGATTACAATAAATAATAATACAAAAAGAGCCTCATAATTGAGGCTCTTTTTGTTTGTAGAAACAACTTTACTCGAATTATCCCATTCATTTATTATTGATGCCGTTCTTGTAAAAAGGTTGAACAGAGCGTTACTATAAACTAAATTTACACAATAGTTTATATTAAAAAAATGAAAAACATTCTTCTTATCATTAGTGCCTTTACTTGTATTTCAATCTCGGCACAGATTGCACCAAGCGCATCTCCTTATATTGCAGATGGATCATATACTATTGTGGCGGATTCAAATGAATCGATAAGTCCGAATGCTTTATGGTATAGACCGCAAACACCTGGCAATTATCCTGTCTTTTTCTTTCAGCCAGGGGCAAATGGAATTTTCGGAGGAGATATAGATAGACATTCATATGATTTGTTTATGAAACATCTTGCGTCATGGGGATATGTAGTAGTTGTAGTTGATGAAACTAGTGCTGGTTTGCCCAACGGAACAGGATTTACCGCGGTTTACGATTGGTACATGGATGGTTACTCAACAGGAGATTGGCAGGCAAGTTATTCTGACATTAATAAAATTGCAGTGGGAGGTCATTCCAATGGAGGTGTTAATGCCACAAATTTAATTATTAATAATCCCTCGGATATCCATGCAATTGTATATATGGCATCTTATCCTTCTAATAATTTCTTGTTGCCACATGATGTATCTACTTATTCTGGACATGTTTTAAGTATGAGTGGTTCGGAAGATACTGACAGTGATCCACTTGATGTAAAAACGGGTTATGAGGCTTTTTCTGTTGCCGATTGTGGCGTTTACCTTGATTTTGAGGGGATGGGTCATGGAGGATTTGGTGATTATGACAACTCCGACCAGCCGGTAGGTAGTATTGGTAGGGCAGATGCAAGCGCAAGCATTTACCACTACTTCGCTAGTTTTTTAGAGTATTCATTACGAGGGAGTTCAACAGCTGAGGCTAATCTTTTACTACCTTCAAATCGATTGACCAGTGAAAATGAATTTGAATCTACTTGTGTTTTCAATACCTCCTCTATAGTTGAAAACAATGCAAATATTGATGTGGTAATTAATGATGATTTACTAATAGTGGAAAGCGATGTAAGAATTGAATCGATAGTGGTATACGATATTCAAGGAAAAGTCTTGGAAAATTTAGCGTCTCATCAGTTGTTATTTCAACTTTATATAGGTGATTATAATGCAGGAACTTATATAATTCGAGCAACATTGTCAAATGGAACAAGTAAAATAATCAAGATCGGTTTAAGTAAGTAAGAGCTTTAGATATGGCATCCAGGTATGCAGGTTCCCTATGTTCAAAATTATAATGAATCATCTCTTCTTTTGTAATCCAATGCAGTTGGTCAAATTCATTGTCCTGTGGAATAAAGGACATTGATTCTCTAAACTTAATTACAAAAATATGAAGTTCTTGTCCACTAAATTTTTTTGAATATGGCTTGTGGCTAGGGTAGTGATATTTCACCGATTGGGACAATTTTTTTATTTGATCATCTTGGGTTAAAATAGTTCCTAGTTCTTCATTTAATTCTCTAAACAATCCATCTAAATATGCCTCTTGCTCATCAAGTCCACCTTGCGGAAACTTAAAGCCTCCATCCCTTGGAGAAGAGCCAATTAGAAAGGAGTAATCCTCCTTGTATATGATAGCCATTACGGCTTGTCGATATGGTTTAGGCCTTAAATTCATTTGAAGAATTAATTGTAGAGGTGTTAAAATCTGTTTTTCTAGCTTTTTGGTGCGTTCATCTCATTTTTATGACACCTCATATAGTAAGCTATAAAAATAGCATTTACTTTTATTAGATTTGTACAAAATCTAAGATATGAAGTTTACCTTATTATTAATACTTTCCATGGCAATGTTGAATTTCACTGCCCAAAGCATTACCATCACTAGCCCAAATGGTGGAGAATTTTACAATGCCAATACATCGCAGACAATTACTTGGAATGTTTCTGGCTCGGTTCCTCCAATGGATCTTTATTATTCTACCGACAATGGAGCCTCGTGGTCACTTTATTCATCAGGAATAAATGCTGCAGCTGAGTCATATATTTGGACAGTGCCTAATGACCCTTCAAATGTTTGTTTAATCAGATTTGAGGCAGGTGTAATTGCTGATACAAGTGATGCTGTATTTTCTATTAATTTTAATAATAATGCCATTAACGTCACAGGGCCTAATGGAGGTGAGGTCTATTCTGGTGGATCTACTCAAAATGTAACTTGGACTACATCTGGTCCAGTGGCTTCATTAGAATTGTTTTATTCTGTAGATAACGGTTCAAATTGGATTTCATATGCATCTGGTATTAGCGCTTTTTCTGGAACTTATTCTTGGACAGTGCCTAATGTTACATCAACTCAATGTCTAGTAAGGTTAACAGATGGAATTGCTACTGATGAAAGTAATGGTGTTTTCACAATAAACGGAGTTGCTTCAGGATCTATTACTGTTTTGCAACCTAATGGAGGCGAAACGCTAACTCCTGGAACCAATTATAACATCATGTGGGCTACTGCTGGTACGGTTGGATTAGTTGATGTTTTATATTCTATTGATAATGGTTCAAATTGGAGTTTGATAACTTCTGGGGAAGCTGGAATGTCTTATTCTTGGTTGGTTCCTAATTCACCTTCTACAGATTGTATCATAAGAGTTACAGATGGCATACTTGCAGATCAAAGTGATGCTGTTTTTACAATTGCTCCTGACCCAACTAGTATTGCTTTAACAACTCCTAACGGAGGTGAAGTGCTGCAAGGGTTTGATACTTTTCAAATTACTTGGGACACAGTGTCGAATAGTTATATAGATTCTGTAGAGATCTCTTTTAAGGAAAGCGTTTCCTTCGCCCCATACTTTATTACAGTGGAAAATACAGGTTCTTATGATTGGCTCGTGCCAAATGTCTCAACAACACAAGCAAAGATTGATGTTAAATTGCAAGGATATTTATTAAACGATTCGAGTGATGCTTCTTTTTCTATTAACCCAATTGCGATAGAATTAGCCAATCCTAATGGAGGAGAATTATTAGTTGGAGGAGATAATTATCAAATTAATTGGACACAAATGGGTAGTTTTTCAGGAGTAGATATCTATCAATCTCTGGATAGTGGTTTGACTTATACACCAGTTGTTACGAATGTGTTGGATACATTTTATGTATGGAGCACACCAAATGTGGATACTCTAAACTGTATTATTAAAATAGATTACCAAGGTTTCATATCAGATACCAGTGATGCTGTTTTTGCAATTGAGTATGTAGATAGTAGTGCTAGTATTTCCTCACACAATAATATATCCTGGGTTTTATATCCTAATCCGTCTACAGGAATTATCAATCTAATAAGTCAAAACAATATTAGTTTTGAAAACATTAATTTATTAGGTTTAGATGGTAGATTATTACAAGCATTCGGCAAAGTGACAAGTATTGATTTGACAGATTATCCTAATGGATATTATTTTATTAGTATTTTAAATAATAACGGTACGGTTTCAACTCAAAGAGTTTTGTTGGTTAAGTAGTTCTTTGTAAAAAACCACTCTTGCGATGAGCAAGGTTGATTCTGATTGTCTAAATTTGCAGTAAATTGTTTAGCGCATGTTTACAGGAATTATAGAATCACTTTCTACAGTTAGAAAAATTGAAAAGGAAGGAACAAATTATCATTTCACTTTTGAAAATGAGTTAACCTCAGAATTAAAAATTGATCAAAGTGTCGCGCACAATGGGGTGTGTCTTACAGTTGTAGGTATTAATGGAAACGAATATACTGTCACAGCCATTGATGAGACAATGAAACGAACCAACATGAGCGATTTAAGCGAAGGGTCTATCGTCAATTTTGAAAGATGTACGAAGATAGGTTCTCGATTGGATGGGCATATTGTTCAAGGACATGTAGATCAGGTCGCAAAATGCACTAAAATAGATTTTAAAGATGGTAGTTGGGACTTCTACTTCGAATATGAACCCAGCAGTAATAATATTACTGTAGAAAAAGGATCAATCACCATAAATGGAGTTAGCTTAACAGTTGTAAATTCTGGCGCAAATACTTTTAGTGTAAGTATAATACCATATACATATGAAAATACATGTTTTAAGGACTTTGTGGTTGGCTCGTTAGTGAACTTAGAGTTTGATATTGTAGGAAAATATGTAGCCAAACTTTTTGCACTTAAGAATGCATAAAAAAAGGAAACCTAATAGATTTCCTTTTTAATTCGTAAAGCAATTATGGATTATTCAACAACACCGTTCCCAATGTATTTTCCATTTTTGTATACTTCAATTTTTTCTAATAAACCATATTCATCATAGATGTAGTGCTTACCATTAAATAGTTTGCCTTTTTTGAACTCACCGTCCATTAAGATGTCTTTATTTTCATTGTAAGTTTTGTGATAACCATCTACGATGCCATTTCCAGTTTTTTGCGCTTCGTTTTCGTCACCTTGTGCAGCCAAACCTTCTCCTTCTTTGTTATCTTCTTTCTCTGAGTCCAATATCACTGGAGGATTTACCATTTTCTTCTCACCAGAACTTGCGCCATTTCCTTCTGCGTCAAAAGTGATGATTTCTTTTACGTCTCCATTAGGCCAGTATCTTGTCGCTGTTCCAACATTGACGCCATCTTTAGCGTTGAACTCGAGTTCAACCTGTCCGTTTTCGTAAAAGTATTTCTGAGTTCCTTCTGCTTTACCTAACGCATTAAAGTTTTTTTCTTGAGCGATTTGACCATTTTCATGATACCTTACAAACTTATCTTTGTATACCTTTCCACCCCAATTACCTTGTTCTTCTACAGTATTACTTTCATTATCATAGTATGTGACAAAATCACCAATGGCCTTACCATTTTTGTAAAAGATTTCACTTTGAACATGACCTGTCGCGAAGTACTTTTTCCATTTCCCATCTTTACGACTCATTTTATAACGGCCTTCTTCAATGACATCATTTGGTTTGTAATTAGGGACATTTCTCATGTGAGCATAGATAATCCAATATCCATGTTTTTTACCGTCTACATTTTGATTTAATGTGTCTGAATTTTGACCATTGGGATCTGTAACGTTCCCTGCCAAAACCTGACCCACTAAAACTAAAAATATGATAGTGTAAAAAATTCTCATACTGCTAATTTAGAAAAATTGAAACATCATTGGATTAATTTTCGACAAACAAATGTTAGATGTCGACCAATTCTACTATATATACGCTACCTGTCTGTTTTAGGTTACGAATTGTCAAAAAAATATATTATTTCCCTAGATTATTCAACATGTCTGTCACCATGCTTTCCAGTGAGTACGCTTGTTTCCATCCCCAATCCTTCTGTGCGAAAGTATCATCAATGGAGTTAGGCCATGATTTAGCAATTTTGTTTCTAAAGTCAATTTCATAAGAAATTTTGAATTCCGGAATATGTTTAGTTATTTCAGTAGAAATTTGATCAGGAGTGAATGATATCCCCGCAAGGTTGTAACTGTTTCTTACTTTAACTTTTTCTTTTGCAGCTTCCATTAATTGAATGGTTGCTTTGATTGCGTCTGGCATATACATCATGGGCAGTGCCATATCTTGTTCTAAGAAGCAGGTGTATTTACTTTCGGAAATAGCTTTGTGAAAAATGTCAACATCGTAGTCTGTAGTGCCTCCACCAGGAGCAGATTTATAGCCTATAAGACCCGGATATCTAATGCTTCTCACATCAACACCATATTGCTCAAAATAATACTGACACCATTGTTCTCCGGCAAGTTTACTAATTCCGTAAACAGTAGTTGGCTGCATAATCGTTTCTTGAGGCGTATTATCACTTGGTGTATTTGGTCCAAATACTGCAATAGAACTTGGCCAAAATATTTTATCTATGATTTTATCTTTTGCTAAGTTTAAAACATTGAATAGTCCTTCCATGTTTAATTTCCACGCAAAATCTGGTTTTTTTTCTGCCGTTGCTGAAAGCAGAGCAGCAAGAAGATATACTTCTTTAATATCATGCTTTTGAACAATTTTAAGTAATTGATCAGAATCAAGTACGTCAAGCATTTCAAACTTTGCTTTAGCAAAAGCAGAATTATCAGTACTTCGTATATCACTAGCAATGACATTTTCTCTGCCATGTTTTTCAACCAAGGTTAAGTACAACTCTGTTCCGATTTGGCCCGTAGCGCCAATTATTAATGTTTTATTTGCCATGTGCAGTAATTCAGTAATTATTCTTGTTCAAAATCTGGGTAAAGAAAGTCATTATATGGGAATCTAGTAATATGAATTTCTTTAACAGCATTGAAAAGCAAAGATTTTAGCTCATCATAGTTCGTTTTTTCAATTGCTGAAATAAAAATACATTTTTGGTCCAATTTTGCCATCCAAGTTTTTTTTAATTCTTCTATTCCTGGTTTTGAGTAAATCCCATCTTCAAATCCTCCAGAAGATTGGTAGGCGTCAATTTTATTAAAAACAATAATGGTAGGCTTGTCAGAAGCCCCAATATCAGCTATTGTTTCATTTACTGTATTATAATGATCTTCAAATGAAGCATGAGACAGATCAACCACATGCAGTAGAAGGTCCGCTTCTCTTACCTCGTCCAGCGTAGACTTAAATGATTCAACCAATTGATGAGGGAGTTTTCTGATAAACCCTACTGTGTCGGAGAGTAAAAAAGGAATGTTATGCATTACTACTTTTCTTACCGTAGTATCTAAAGTCGCAAAGAGCTTATCTTCCGCAAATACAGCAGATTTACTTACTAAATTCATTATGGTAGATTTGCCAACATTCGTATAGCCTACTAAGGCTACTCTCACCATCTTACCTCTGTTACCTCTTTGAACAGATTTTTGCTTGTCAATCTTTTCTAACTTTTGCTTTAATCTTGTAATCTTATCTTTAATAATTCTTCTATCCGTTTCAATTTGGGTTTCTCCTGGTCCCCTCATTCCGATACCACCTTTTTGTCGTTCAAGGTGAGTCCACATTCTAGTTAGTCTAGGTAATATGTATTGGTATTGGGCTAATTCAACTTGCGCTTTCGCATCTGCAGAACTTGCCCTACTTGCAAAAATGTCAAGAATAAGGCTGCTTCGATCTAATATTTTTATTTCAAGCGCTCTTTCAATATTCCGAATTTGTGTAGGTGTTAAATCGTCATCAAAAATAGCGATATCTATACAGTGTTTCTTTATGTATTGATTAATCTCTTCCAATTTTCCCTTGCCGACAAAAGTGGCAACATGAGGTATGGATAATTTTTGTGTAAACCTTTCCTTTGTAATTGCGCCTGAAGTTTCGGCCAAAAAAGCTAACTCATCTAAGTATTCATTTATCAGATCTTCTGTAGTGCCTTCAGTTAT
>CAJYBK010000131.1 GCA_913064955.1 uncultured Flavobacteriales bacterium | reverse complement strand
GAAGAAAGTAAGCCCTCCTCGTCCGTTGCCAATAATCATATCAGGGATTGTATCATTGTTTAAGTATCCAATCGCTGGCGAACTGTTAGGGCCCACATTAATGAGACTTACTAAAGTGTCCACTTCATCGAACGTTCCTTGCAGATTGTTGTCAATATTGTTGTAGTGAAAAATCTCACCTGTTTTACTTCCTACAAAGCATTGGGTGATATTTTGATTATTCTTAAATAGGCAAGGTGTGCTGTTGCCAATGGTCGTCCACCAAACGCTTACATCTACATCTCCAAAACTTTCGTCTTGTATTCTAAATAAAGGACTTGAACTTGAGCCAATGTTCCGTAGGTAATTTAGGTTAGCGTTTTCTTCTCCGATTACTAAGTCAAGTATTCCATCATTGTCTATGTCAAACAATTGCGGTTTGGCTGCATAGCCTATATCAATTATATCTGAGTTGTCATCCGTTAATTGAGCAGTAGTTAGTGAAAGACTTAATATGCTTGGATCATTTGAAGAGTTTTCAAAATAAGATATTTTCCCATCATGATTTCCTATTAACATATCAATATCACCATCATCATCCAAGTCTCCAAATGTAGGGTAGAGGCCTTGACCTAATCCAAGAGTTGAAATGTTTGCGAAATCATCCGTGACCCAGGTGAACGAAGGATCAGAAGCCGTACCTGTGTTTTGATAAAGTGCAATTTTTGATTCGTAATTATCCGTGAATGACAAATCAAAGTACCCGAAATTTCCAATAAAAAGATCCAATAACCCATCATTATTAAAGTCAAACAACACCGGATAAGCATTGTCACCAACTTCAATCATGTCACTTTGTAACCAATCGTTTTTGATATGCGCAAAAACAGGAGAAGTGTTTGTTCCATAATTTTTATAGAGCCAAGAACTCTTAAAGTTTTCTGTTTCGTTGTCTGTATTTGGTGAAAATATAAGGTCGTTAATTCCATCATTGTCTACATCTTCGTAAAACCCGCCTGGAAAAAGTTGAAGATCAACAGCCAAAGTACCGTTGGGAAATGCGGTGTCTTGAGACATCATTGATGTATTCATATTAATCCCTTTATTATCATTGTAAAGCGCCACAATATTCTTAAAACTTACATCTCCTAATAATAAATCTCTTACGCCATCATCATTTAAATCTAAAGAAAGTACTGTAGAACCACTATGTTTGGCGCCTTTCGGAGAAGAAACATTGGAAGAACATGTGTCTTTGAGCACACATTTGTTGGTTCCAAATCCAGTTTCCAAAAAATGCCCCCAACAAGTGTTGGCCACTTCATACTTCAATGAATCACATCCATAACCTAATTCTACCGATTGGTTTTGATGATATTCAACCCTTTCTCCAATGATGCCGAATGTTAAAACATCTAAATCTCCGTCACCATCTACGTCATTGATGTCTGGAATGTCAACTTTACTGACATATAAGTTGGCAACTGTACCTCCCAATAATGAAGAGTATACATAAGGATCTGAAACATATTCAAAATCAATGTCAGCACCGGTCGAGATATTCTTCCAAACTCCAATACCTCCGGAGACATAACTAAAAATATCTTTTTTACCATCGCAATTATAATCTCTTAATAGAACCCAATACTCTAAAGGCGGAAATTGCTTGGCAAATTCAGGAGCAAAATCCCATTTATCCGTTGAACTATTCCAAACAAATGTTAGAAGCGTGTTGCCGGTTCTGTCAAAGACAAGTAAATCTTCAATGAAATCACCGTTAAGATTAATTTTGGAAACCTGAATAGAATTTAAGCCTCCAACCCACGGTAAGTCTAAGTTTGCACCATTTTTTGTTATAATAACTGAGTCATTACGTTCAAAAAAATACTTCCCATTCACCTGACTAATCAGAAATAAAGGAAAAAGTAATAAAATAAATAGTATGTTTAACGATTGTTTCATATTTGTCTTAGTTACGATGAACGCTGCAAATTGTCAGGTGCTTATGTACAAATATAATCAGAAAAAAGTCATTCTACTTGAATGAGTTTTTTTTTTGAATAAAATAATGTTGGTTTATAGAATTTGAAATTCTATATTTGCAGCCCGAAATTTTTATGAAATTAATTAAATACTATATAAATGCGTAATAGAAGTGCAATTTGGGTTTTTACGATACTTTTGACTTTGGCATGTTTGTATCAACTGTCTTTATCATGGGTGACTGGAGGCGTAGAGCAAGATGCTGAAAACACAGCAATATCTAAGCTTGATGAAATTAAGAAAGATCTAGGTGACTATGTTATTTTAGGTAGAGATACAGTATGGGTTACTGGAGATGCTTTAACAATTAAGCAGGAGTCGGATATTACATCTTACTTTACTGCTCAGTATATTTCTGAACATTCAGATGATGCTGTATATCCTTTATTAGGATTGTCATACAAGAAATGTAAAAATCAGCAGTTAACGAAAGGGTTGGATTTACAAGGAGGTATGGCTGTTACTTTGGAAATATCAATACCTGAATTGGTAAAGAGTAAAGCTGGTAATTCTCCAACACCTCAGTTTCAAGAGACTTTTAATACTGCACTAAACAATTATAGAGCAGGGAAAGGTGATGACTTTGTTGAGTTGTTTTTTGAAGCATACAACGCTGGTCCTTACAAGAATGAATCTATGAAATTCTTTGCTGTTGCTGCTGCAACTTCAGGTGAGTTTACAATGGAAATGTCACAAGATGAGGTGAAAGCTAAACTTCAGAAACAAGCTGAAGGTTCTATTGAAGCTGCTAAGACTGTAATTGAGCAACGTGTGAATAGATTTGGTTTGGGGCAGATTATTATTCAAACTGAACCACTATCTGGAAGACTTCATATTGAAATCCCTGGTGCAAAGGATAAGGAAGGAGTTAGGAACATGCTTCAGTCTCAGGCAAAATTAGAATTTTGGGATGGATATGATAAAAGCCTTAAAAATGCATTCGAAGAAATTGATACTCAATTAAAAGGAGCGGAAAGTGCTAGTGACATTGCAAGTGTAGATGTTGTGAAAGAGCCAGTAGCAGATTCAACTTACTTAACAGAAGAGTTGAAGCCTTATATTAGACCAGGTTTTGCTCCTGCAGATTCTTTGGATTCAGCCAAAGTAAATGAAGCAAACATTATGATTGCTGATGCTAAGGCTTTGGAAAACCTTCCTACTGATGAGGTTGTTGAAGACGATGTTACTTTAGATGGTGCAAACGCTAATACATTATTTGATGGTAAATTTGTATTTACTCAAAATGGTTACGAAACAAATACAGGAATTACATACGGACCAGCAGTTGGTTATGCAGTAAGTCCGAATGATACAGCTTATATTTCAATTGCGTTATCAGGTAATATTGCAAAAAGTAATTTGATTGACAATGTTAAATTCTTCTGGTCTTATAAGGCTAATAATGAAGAGTCAATGGGTATGGCAAAAGGTGAAAAGCATTTTATTTTATATGCTGCTAAAAGCAACGAAATGAATCCTTACATCATTACTGGAGATGATATTAAGTCTGCTGCTTATTATACTCTGCCTTCAGATCAAGGTGGTGGAATGGCAGTGACATTGAAATTCCATAATGACAATGAAGCGGTAGATAACTGGGCAAAATGGACTGGTAGTTCTATTGGAAAATATGTAGGTATTACGTTAGATAACGTGGTTTATTCATTCCCTGTTATTAATGGAGCAATTGAAGGAGGTAACACAGAGATTTCAGGAAACTTCACATTCGAAGAGGCTGAACAATTAGCCGCTATTCTTGAAGCGGGTGCTTTACCTGCACCAGCAAGAATTGCTGATGAGTCTGTGATCGGAGCAACATTAAGTGAGGCAAATATTGATAAAGGTCTTTGGAGTTTTGGAATTGCATTGATTCTTGTATTAGTTTATATGTCATTTTATTATTCAAAAGCGGGGGTTGTTGCTTCTATAGCATTAGTAGCTAACTTATTCTTCATCATAGGAACTTTAGCAAGTTTAGGTGCGGCATTAACATTACCTGGTATCGCTGGTTTAGTATTGACAATTGGTATGTCAGTAGATGCTAACGTACTTATCTTCGAAAGAATTAGAGAGGAGTTAAGAAATGGTAAGGTACAGAAGCAAGCAATTGCAGATGGATACAAGAATGCTTATTCAGCAATTTTGGATTCTAATATTACTTCATTGTTAACGGCTATAATATTGGCTTACTTTGGTTCAGGACCAATTCAAGGATTTGCGACTACATTAATTATTGGTGTATTCTCTTCTTTATTTTGCTCTATATTCATTACGAGATTGTTGTTCTCGCACATGTCTGACAAAAAGATGAATATTACATTCTCTAATTCATTTTCTGAGAAAGTATTCAAAAATGCTAACTATGACTTCATGAAAGGTAGAAAGAAATACTACTTTATTTCAGGAGCAATTGTTTTGGCAGGTGCAATTTCATTGTTCTCAGTAGGAATGGATAAGAGTGTAGAGTTTACTGGAGGAAGAAGTTATACTTATTCGTTCTCAGAAACTGTGGATCAAGATGAATTGAGAGATGCGATCACTAAATATTCTGTTGAGAAAGCAGGTGATAAAGGTGTGGCGCCAATTGTTAAAAAAGTAGATGGTGATCAACAGTTTAATATCTCAACTAATTATTTATTTGGATCAGCTTTAGATACTGAACATGCTTCAGCGCAAGTTGATTCTGTTTTGAACTTAGCATTTGTAGATTTAGGATATGTTTCTTCTGATAGTGAAGAGGCTTTAAATAATGCGGATGCTAAAAAGTACACGCTAGAGAGTCAAAGATCTGTTTCTGCATTGATTTCAAATGAATTAATGTTTAACTCATTCTTAGCAATTACTTTATCACTTCTAGTTGTATTCTTATACATTGGGTTTAGGTTTAGTAGATGGCAGTTTGGATTAGGAGCATTAATAGCAATGTTCCATGATGTAATGGTGGTATTGGGAATCTTCTCAATTCTATATGCTCTGAAAGTACCTATGAACATTGAAATTGATCAGGCCTTCATTGCAGCAATCTTAACTGTAATTGGTTATTCGATTAACGATACGGTGGTTATTTACGATAGAATTAGAGAGTTTATTGGTCTTCACAAGAGAGATGACCAAAACAAAGTGATTAATGCTGCATTAAACACAACTTTGTCCAGAACAATCAATACTTCCCTTACAACGTTTATGGTGTTATTAATCATTTTCATATTTGGTGGTGATGGAATCTCTGGATTCTCATTAGCATTGTTGATCGGTGTAGCGGTAGGAACATATTCATCTATTTTCATTGCTGCTCCTTCAGTAGTTGAGTTTACTAAAAACTTGATGCCTGTAAGTTCAAGTAATGATAAAGGAAAATAAAATTAATTTGACTTCTCAAAAAGGGCATCTATTTTAGATGCCCTTTTTTGTTCATTATAATTCCTTCTTATAAAATGTAATTGTTTAATCATATTTGAAGAATTAACATAGAATTAGTACTATTGTAAGATAAAAAGTTCCGACCATAAAGTATGCAGAATGCAAAAACAGATAATAAGCTGAGACCTTGGCAAGTTAAAATGCACGAGATAATTTACGAGGCAGATACGCCTGCTGGTAAGTTGTTTGATGTCTTGTTGTTAATCTTGATCGTAATTTCGATTATAGCTGTAATGTTGGAGAGCATTCAGAGTATTGACTTAAAGTATGGTAAAGAACTAAATACACTTGAATGGGTAATCACAATTCTTTTTAGTTTAGAATTTATAGCGCGTATTTCATGTATCGCCAAACCATTTAAATATATATTTAGTTTTTACGGTATTGTAGATATATTGTCTTTATTACCAAGTTATTTAGGGTTCTTCTTTGTCGAAGGAGGTGGTCACTCATCTTTGTCAGTTATTCGTTCTCTAAGGCTGTTGAGGGTGTTTAGAATTCTTAAATTAGCGCGCTACATTGGGGAAGCAAATTTGCTAGTTAAAAGTTTGAAAGCAAGTAGGCCAAAGATTGTGGTGTTTATGTTTTTTGTATTGAGTGTTACCTTTATTTTAGGAACGGTCATGTACATTGTCGAATCACCAGAATCAGGTTTTACTAGCATCCCAATGAGTATCTATTGGGCCATTGTAACATTGACAACAGTCGGTTATGGTGATATTGCTACTGCTACTCCTTTAGGGCAAGCAATAGCATCGTTTATTATGATTACTGGTTATGCAGTTATAGCTGTTCCAACTGGGATTGTTTCTGCCGAAATAGCAAAGCAAGATGGTAAAGCCAAAGTTACTACTCAGTCATGTCCGTCTTGTTCATTAGAAGGTCATGATGAGGACGCTGTGCATTGCAAATATTGCGGAGCTACTTTGTGAAATAATTTAATAAAAAAGATGAAAATGCTTTGTAGATTGTAAAAATGAATTATTTTTGCAGTCCGTTTAGAAATAAGAAACCTGAGGGTAGGTATTAAAAAGATATTACAATGAGCAAAAGAACATTTCAACCATCGAATAGAAAGAGAAGAAACAAACACGGTTTCAGATCAAGAATGGCTACCAAAAACGGTAGAAAAGTAATTAACGCTAGAAGAAGAAAAGGAAGAAAGAGAGTTACTGTTTCTGACACTCCTATGCACAAAAGATAATTACTAAATTAATTTTTAGTGAGTTAAACTCCATCTGTTTCAGATGGAGTTTTTTTGTTTTATATAATCCTGTTCAGTTATTTCTTCCCAGGCGTCACCAACGTTATCGAGCATGTCTTGAATTCGTAAAAACTCAGGGTATTGCTTTGCTTCTATTACATATACAAATGCTTTGTCACCAATAAAAGTGATTTCTTCAAATCTATTTTGAGAGATAATCTTGAAGTAGGTATTAGAGTTCTTATATTTGCGAAAGGCAGGATACATAATTTTGCTTATTGAATTTTGTAAAGATAATTAATACTGAACCATCATGGACGCAATTTCTCTTTGGAAAAAGGCTCAAGTAGAAATAGAATTGGGTAACCTACCTCAGGCACAAACTTTATTGAGTGCGGCATTGGACATAGCACCAGATAATCCAGATATTATATCAGAGCGCGCTGTTGTTATTTTTCACTTAGGAGATAAGCCTTTAGCGCTTAAGGAATTGGATAGATGTGTGGTCTTAGAACCTAAGAACCCTTACCGTTATTCAAGTCGGGCATACATTAAGTCGAATATGAGGATGATTGACGAAGCGATAGAGGATTATGAAATTTGTGTAGAGTTGGATCCTGATGACCCAATCGCTTATAATAATTTAGGGTTGCTTTTAGAGACCAAGGGAAAGATGACGGCCGCCAAAAGAAATTTCTCCAAGGCGGAAGAATTGGAAGGGATATTGAAGGAACGTGGGGTTTCCTTACCTGAACAGGTAGAAAATAAATCTACTGTCGAGAAAGAAAATGAACAATCAACGAAAGAACCTCAAATTGATTCAGTAAAAGAAGATGCAAAACGATGGCAAATTGCCAAAAAGGTATTTACTCGTAAATCGGTATTTAAAGAATATTGGTCATTCATAGTGAATGGTTTTAAAATTAAAGAGGATCAATAAACCTAGATAATTAGTATGGAGAGTTCATTCGTAAAAGATATTAGTCTAAGTCTGATTAAAAACCATGGCAAACAAAGCTTTAAGAATGTATTGGTATTAATACCTTCTCAAAGAATTGGGTTGCACCTTAAAAAGGAACTAGCCAATCAGTTTGAAGAACCAGCGTGGTTGCCTGAAATCTCTACAATTGATTCTTTCGTAACTAGTTTGAGTGAATTGGTGATAGTGGATGAACTAGATGCGATTTTTGAATTGTACTTGTCTTATTTAAAAGTTTTTGAGAAACCGGATGACTCTGATACGTTTGTCACATGGGGAAAGCAAATTTTAAGTGATTTCAATGATGTGGACAAATACCTATTGGAGTCAAAAGATGTTTTTAAAAACTTAAGATCAATTAAGGAAATTGAATCATGGAGTTTTAATGCGGAGGAATTGACAGAAACGCAACAGAAGTTTTTGGAATTTTGGGATAAACTAGGCCATCTATATATTCAGTACAATGAAGATCTCAAAGCAAAAGGGTTGTGCACCAAAAGTAGCATTTACAAGAAAATTGCAAGCAATCAAATCGAATACTTGG
This sequence comes from uncultured Flavobacteriales bacterium, assembly GCA_913064955.1. GTDB lineage: Bacteria > Bacteroidota > Bacteroidia > Flavobacteriales_D > Parvicellaceae > Parvicella. The sequence continues at coordinate 1,272 of CAJYBK010000131.1, read as the reverse complement.
CAGGGCTTAAGTTTGAAAAAATCTATATCGTTGGTTTCAATGCCTTGTCAACTTCTGAGATAGCAATATTTAAGTTCATGGTTGACTCAGGTCAAGGAATCATTCTATGGGATGCAGATGCATATTATATTAATGACAAAAACCAAGAAGCGGGTAGTTTTATTAGAAAGTATCTTAAGTTAGGGTTATCGAGTAAGCAATCATATAACGATGGAATTAAAGGAAAGGAGAAAGTGATTCAAATTCATGGAGCTAACTCTAATATAGGGCAAACAATGGTTGCGTCTCATATTTTAGAAAAGGAAAGTCTTTTTCAAACTAAAAAGAGTGCAATTGTCTTTGCTGATGAAAGCCTTTTGCGACCAATGCTTAATGTTTTACCTAGTAACATATCAAAGATGAATGTTGCTATGGGGTATCCATTGAATGCTTCCAATTCATACTCACTGCTAGATCAATTATTTGTAACATTAAAAAATGTAGGTCGCTATCAGCAGAAAAACAGTTTATATTATAAAGACTTTGAGCAAATATTTCATCATGAGTTAGTTCAGCTTTTAGTCGCTGAAAAAGACATAAACCTTGAGGATATTGAAGAAAAGGTCAATAAAGAAAATTACACTTACATTCCTAAGAAAAGTTTGGAATCAGCCTTGGGTGGTAGTTTTAATGTTTTTGACTTTCTTTTTTATAATAAAGAAGATGGTGTAGTTCAGTTACTGGAGGGTGTAATAAATCTTTTTCACGAAGTGAGAGATGTGGTTCTAAAGATAAATGCTGATGTTATTGAGAAAGAAGCAATTCTATTGATCTTAACAAGTTTAAAGAAGGTACAGCATGTTCTTGAGAAAAATGACATAGTTAAAAGTCCAGAAAGTCTTTTGTTACTAATCAAGCAATTAATAAGAACTGGAAAGATATCCTTTTATGGTGAGCCTTTGCAAGGTTTACAAGTACTAGGTCTGCTTGAAACTAGAGGGTTGGATTTTGAAAATCTTGTATTACTATCCTGTAATGAAGAGGTTTTACCAGCAGCAAGTTTTACTCAGTCTTTAATGCCTTATGACTTAAGAAAGTACTTTGGACTTCCAACAAAAGATGACAAAGAGGCAATGTTTGCATATTATTTTTATCGATTACTACAAAGGTCAAAAAATATTCATCTAATTTATAACAACGGAGCTCCGGATGGAATGTCTTCCAATGAAATAAGTAGGTATTTGTTGCAAATACAAAATGAACTGCCTACCGATGTTGTTAGAATTGAGTTGC
>CAJYBK010000130.1 GCA_913064955.1 uncultured Flavobacteriales bacterium | reverse complement strand
TATCCAAATCATCCAATTCTATTTTGTCCATTTTGTCCAATTTCTTCATGAGTGATTGGGCAAAAGATGCTTTACTTGCTTTGGCTCTAAACTTATTAATCAACTTTTCAGTTTGCTCAATATCCTTTTGTTGATTTTTAAAAGCTTGCTTCTGCATGATCAACTCTTCTTCTCTTCTTATTTGATAAGCAGAGTAGTTACAGTTATAATCGTAAAATTTCTTATTATTTATTTCAATTGTTCTATTGGTAATTCCATCCAAAAAAGACCTATCATGCGAAATCAAAACAATCGCACCTGAGTATTTCTTTAAATAGGTTTCTAACCATTGAATAGATTCAATATCCAAGTGATTGGTAGGCTCATCTAAAAGCAGAATGTCTGGGTTTTGAACTAAAAGTTTGGCTAATTCCACCCTCATTTGCCAACCTCCGGAGAACTCTGTCATTGGTCGTTCCAAATCTTTAGGAGGGAATCCAAGACCTTTCAATACTAATTCAGCTTGCTCTTGCACCTCGTTTCCTCCTAACATAGTAAAAGAATCATTTAACTCTGTCAATTCGTCCAGCATTTGCATGTAAGAATCACTTTCATAATCCTCTCTTGTGGCTAATTGTACATTGATGTCCTCCAATCTGTCTGCAATAGCTTTTAACTCATCATTGGAGTTACAAACTTCATCAATGATTTTTGCATTACTTCTCGAAATAATTTCCTGTGGCAGATAACATATTCTTGTGCCTTTTGCTACAGAAATACTTCCGTGATCGGGAATGTACTCTCCTAAAACTAATTTCAGAAAAGTTGATTTTCCAGCTCCATTTTTACCGGTTAAGCCAATTTTATCCTGTTTTGTTATCGATAGATTAACCTTGGAATATAACTCTTGGCCACCAAAAAATAAAGAAAGTTGCGTTGCTGAAATCATTTTAAATCTTTTACGAGTGCAAAAGTACCTTAAATACAGTAGCTCACAAAATAAAGAAGGTCATTTATAAATAGAGACTATATATGAATGCAATCTCCTATTGCTACGCCTGTTCTCCAATTTCCGATGATTTTTATATTGGGGTGTTTGATTTCAAAAATATCAATACGATTCATTAATGCAGCATGGCCAATGTTAAACTGAGGAATTGCTTTGTCCCAGACCTTTATATTTTTGAAAGTGGCATTCCCTTCTATCTTGTAGATTTCTCTCAATTCATTTTCTGCTTGATCTGATAAAGTTGCAATGGTTTCTGCTGAAGCGTTTGAAGGTAAACCTATAAATAGATTATATTTATGAGAAGTTGACTTTGGTTCAAAAACACTACTATAATTAATAATGCCTAAAGTAACCTTGCCAGCCTCTTTTGGAATTAATAAGCCAAAAGCATCCAAGTGTTTTTTTACTTGAGATTTGGGATACGAAATTTGCATACTCAATAAAGAAGGGTATTTAATTTTGCTAATTTCATGACTTAAATCTTGGTCAATAGAACTTAAAATATCTCTTGTGATGTATGCTGGAGTGCTCAAGATTATTTTTTTCGCGAGATAATTATTTTCCTTTGTTTTAATGTTAATCAAATGATCTTCGTAGTGAATACTTATAACTTCATCTTGCACAATGTCATTTGCTAGTTTAGCTTGAATCGCGGACGTAAGTTGATCCAACCCTTTTTTGAAAGTTACAATTTTACGAGAAACTCCGTTCTTTTTGGTTTGCATAAAACCTTTGGTAAAAGAGCCGTTTTCTGCTTCAAATTTTGGTAGACTTTTGAGTGCCGTCTTGTACTCCAGTTTCTCAGCATCACCAGCATATATACCTGATACAATTGGGTTGACTAATTTTTGGAGAATTTCATTGTTAAATCGTCTTCTTATGGCATCGGCCAATGTTTCATTTTTAACTATTTCAGGTTTTTTGAAGCGTTCTGTCAATAGTTTAAACTTGCTCTTAAAGGATAAAACTTCACCTGAAAAAAGCAGTTTTTTAGGATTGATTAATGTAGGTTTATTATTGAGAAAAATATATCGCTTTTGTGCTGCTTCATTAGCATGTATCATTTCAGATTTTAGCCCCAAATGCTCGATTAGTTTAAGACCAGGTTCGTTCAAAGCGAATGAGTTTGGTCCAGTTTCAAAATTTCCTTCAACTTTCTGAATAGTCTGGATTACTCCTCCGCTTTCTTTTGATTTTTCTATAAGTAAAATGGATTTCCCTTCATTTTTTGCCCTTAGTGCAGTGGTAAGTCCACTTATACCTCCTCCAACAATTATAACATCATATATAATGTTAGTTTTCAATTAAAAAGATTCTTTTGTCCATTCAGCGATAGTTGTAGCCCATGCATCATCATCATTTAAGCAAGAAACAACATCAAAGCGCTCACCTCCCGCTTCAGTGAATATTTCCTTACCTTCCATTCGCATTTCTTCCAAAGTCTCTAGACAATCAGCTACAAAAGCAGGCATGATCACAGCTATTTTTTTAACACCTTGCGCAGGTAATTCAGCCAAAGTTTTAGCATTATATGGCTTCAGCCATTCTGCTCTTCCCAATCTTGACTGAAATGTATTAATTACTTTGTTACTATCCCAATTCAAGTGTTTAACAACTTCTTTGGTTGTTTCGAATGCTTGATGTCTGTAACAAAATTTGTGAGCTTCACTAGGAGTGTTGCAACATGAACCGTCTATCTTACAGTGTGACTTTGTTGGGTCGGTTTTAGTAATATGCCGCTCAGGTATCCCGTGATATGAAAAGACAATTTTGTCATAATTCTTAACATCTATTTCACGTTCGATAGAATCGCAAAGGTTCTTAATGTATCTTGGTTCGTTGTAAAAAGCAGGAATAATTCTCATATCCCACTGTGCATTTTGCTTGGCAATTTCCTCCTTCACTTTTTCTACAACTGTTTCAGTTGAACTCATAGCGTGATGAGGATATAAAGGTAGAACTACCAATTGTGTTACTCCTTTTTCTTTTAAATCTGCAATGGAAGATGCTATACTTGGTTTTCCGTATCTCATAGCCAATGATACATACACATCTTCCCCTAATTGGTCTTTAACTTTTTGCGCGAGATTTTCGCTGTAGACCATTAAAGGAGAACCTTCTTTAGTCCAAATTTTTTGATAAGCTTCTGCAGATTTGGAAGGCCTTGTATTTAGTATAATCCCTTTAATAAGTATCCACCTTTTCCAATAATCAATGTCAATGACTCTTTCGTCCATTAAAAATTCGTCCAAGTATATTTTTACATCTTTTTTAGATGGTGATTCAGGAGTGCCTAAATTGACAAGTAAGAGTCCTTTCATTTCATTGATTGTTTAGATATGGTTACCATTAGGTTCTGCAAATTTTGTTATAAATGTATTCTCTTTAAAACTTTTCACTCCTTTTTGACAATAGAATGACAATAGAAATTTTATATCAAGTAGACCTAGGATTAATTTTGCCTGTAGAAATAATAAGGATTTTGGAGAGAGGACATTCATTTTTTGCATTAGGCATCAATTATAAGAAAGCAGACACTACTTTAAGAAGCAAGTTTAGTTTGTCTGAAGAGGCTATCCATCATTTACTATTGGATGCAAAATCTAAGGGTATCAAATTATTTGTATTAAGTACATGTAATAGAACAGAAATCTTCGGAAATTGTTCATACTCCACTGATCTTATTCAACTATTGTGTAAATATAGTGCAGGTTCTGAATTAGAATTTTTAAATAACTCATACATTTTAGAAGGTGATGATGCAGTAACTCATCTTTTTAGATTAGGAACAGGTTTAGAAAGTCAAATTTTAGGAGATTTTGAAATCATTGGTCAACTGAAAAGAGCTTTCAATTTTGCTAAGGACAGAAATGTCACAAATGCTTACTTGGAGAGAATAATGAATGACGTGATTCGCACCAGCAAGGAAGTTAAAAACACCACGGAATTTAGTACTAGGGCTGCGTCTGTTTCTTATGCCGCTGTGCAGTGGATTAGACAGTCTTATGTAGATAATTCAAAATATAAGAATAAAAAGAACATTGCGATAACTTTACTAGGTACAGGAGAAATTGGAAAGATTACTTGTGCTAATTTGGTGAAACATTTTCCAAATAATTGCATTACTTTAATAAATAGAACGAAAGAAACGGCAGAGCAAATTAGTACAAAGTTCCAGGTTGAATTAGCGTCTTTTGAAAGTTTAGCTCAGGTAATAAAAAGTACTGATGTATTAATCGTAGCAACTAACGCACCAATGCCTACGGTGACTAATAAGTTAGTTGGAGATAATAAATTAGCGATTATTGACCTTTCCATTCCTAGCAATGCGGACGTTTCTCTGCCTCATGTAGAATTAGTGACTTTGGATGATTTAACTTCCGTTGTTGACGAGGCTTTGGCTGCCAGAAAACAGGAGATTCCTAAAGTAGAAGAAATCATTGGTGTTAGAATTGACGAGTTTGAAGAATGGTGTCAATCAAGAAAACACAAGGACTCTATTCAGGCGTTCAAAAATATGTTGAAAGAAATTCAAAGAGAAGAATTAGATTTTCATGCAAAGAAGATTGAAGGGGCTAACTTAGAACATGCAGAGATCATATCTGATAAGATTATTCAAAAAGTTACCAAACAATTCGTTATTCATCTTAAGAATGCTGAAGATACCTCACATGTAAGTGTTCAGGTGATTAATGAAATTTTCAAATTAGAAATTTGAATTCACCAATTCGCATAGGAACTAGAAAAAGTCAATTGGCGCAATGGCAAGCTGATTTGGTGAAAAGTAAGTTGGCTGAAAAAGGAATAGATTCTCACTTAGTTTTTATCGATTCGGAGGGAGATCAGGATTTGGTCAAGCCATTATATGAAATGGGTGTAACTGGTGTTTTCACAAGAACATTAGATACAGCATTATTGAACGACAGAATTGATATTGCAGTTCATTCTATGAAAGATGTTCCTGTAATACTTCCTAAGGGAATTGTGGAGTTAGCGGTTTTAGAAAGAGCAAAAACTGCAGATGTCCTTGTCGAAAATAAGAATAACATTAATTCTAAAATTATTGCTACCAGTAGTTTAAGACGTCAAGCACAATGGCTAAATAAATTTCCAGATTTCACGATTGATGAGATACGTGGGAATGTAAATACTAGGTTGAATAAAGTAGAAAATAGCGAATGGAAAGGAGCGATTTTCGCTTTAGCAGGACTTCAAAGAATTGATTTATTGCCAGAAAATTGCCAAGTATTGGATTGGATGATTCCCGCACCTGCTCAAGGAGCAATATTGGTTGTCGGGCAAGAAAATAACATAGAAATAAGTGAGTGTGTATCCGCTTTAAATGATGCAGAAACTGCAACTTGTGTGAAGTTGGAACGAGATATTTTGAGAAATCTTGAAGGTGGTTGTACCGCTCCGATTGCAGCTTTGGTTGAGAAGATGGGAACGACCTATAAGGTTAAAGCTGGTGTTTACAGTTTGAATGGACAAACCAAAGTAGAGGTAGAGGAGTATTTTCCTGTTGAAAAAGCAACTTTTATTGCTGATATTGTTTCGGATTTGCTTCGAAAGAATGGAGGGGAAGAGATTTTAAAAGAAATAAAATCATTTACATCTAGTGCCTGATTCGAGAAAGAAAATACTATCCACGAAACGACTTAGCAATGATCAATTGCAAAGACTAGAAAAGTACTTCGATGTTTCTCATTTTGATTTAATAAAAGTGGAGCCACTACAAATAGGTGTTTCCAATGAAATTTCATCAAATGTGATTCTTACTAGTTATAAAGCAGCCCAGATTGCTATAGGTTTATTACGCGATAATGCTGTTAATAAAAAGTATTATTGTGTAGGTCATAAGACGGTAGAATACCTTACTGATTTAAAGTTAGAGTTGGTTCATTCGGAATTGTACTCTAAAGACTTGGCTAATTGGATTGTTGAGAATAAGCAAAAAGAAACTTATAGTTATTTGTGCAGTAAGCAAAGGTTAGATGAATTACCAATGATTCTTGCTAATGGCGGAATACAATTTGAAGAAATATTTACTTATAAAAGTCAAGTTTCTAATTGGTCGGTGGATGCATCTGATATGAAAGACGTTGATTTAATTATGTGGTATAGTCCATTGGGAGTAAAAGCATTGGGAAATACAAAGGTTTCGATTGAAAGTGAAGAGCATTTTTGTATTGGAGCCACAACAACAAATGCGTTGAAAGAAATTTCGGAAATTGAGTCAAACACAATTTACCATCCAATAGTTCCTTCAGTTGATGGAATGGTTGAAATGATTATTAAGAAGAATATATAGATATTATGATAAAAAACGATTTGTTTTTAAAAGCGCTTAAAGGAGAAGAAGTTAGCAGGCCTCCGGTATGGATGATGAGACAAGCTGGTAGATACTTGCCTGATTTCATGAAATTGAAGGCGAAATATGATTTTTTCACAAGATGTAGAACTCCCGAGTTAGCGGCTGAGATTACAGTTATGCCAATTCATCAAATTGGACCAGATGCTGCAATTTTATTTTCAGATATTTTGGTGATTCCTCAGGCAATGGGAATAGATGTAGAAATGAGACCAGATTTTGGACCATACGTACCTAATCCTATCAGAACGCCACAAATGGTCGCTGATATTCCTCAGAATGATGCTAAGGTTGAGTTACAATATGTATATGATGCAATTAAAGTAACCAAGCAAATGCTGAATGATGAAGTGCCTTTAATTGGCTTCGCTGGAAGTCCTTGGACTATTATGTGCTACGCAGTTGAAGGAAGAGGGTCTAAAACTTTTGACAAAGCTAAAGGATTTTGTTTTCAATATCCAGAAGCAGCGCATGTGCTTTTGCAGAAAATCACGGACATTACAATTGATTATTTAAAAGAGAAAGTAAAGGCCGGAGTAGATGCTATTCAGGTGTTTGATAGTTGGGGAGGCTTATTATCTCCAGCTGATTATAACAAGTTTTCAAAACCATATATCGATCAAATAACGGGAGCGATAAAGGATATATCACCTGTGATTGTTTTTGGGAAAGGTTGTTGGTACGCTTTGGATGATTACTCTAAAACAGGTGTTAGTGCTTTAGGAGTTGATTGGACGTTGAATCCAAAAATGGCAAGACAATTAGCAGGCGACAAAGTAACGTTGCAAGGTAACTTTGACCCAGCAAGGTTATTGTCTCCAATTCCTGAGATAAAATCTATGGTAAAAGAAATGATAGACGGATTTGGAGTGAATCGGTATATTGCTAATTTGGGACATGGCATTTTACCTCACATTCCAGTTGACCATGCAAAAGCATTTGTAGATGCAGTGAAAGAATATAAAAAATAGGATCCATGAAAGAACAATTCATAACATTTATAGATAATCTTCAGAATGAAATTTGTGAAGGCATTGAGAAGATGGATGGTGTTGCAAAATTCCACACAGACGAATGGAAAAGACCTGAAGGTGGTGGAGGTAAATCCCGTGTAATTCAGAATGGTGCCGTTTTCGAAAAAGGAGGAGTTAATGTGTCCAAGGTTTATGGTAAACTACCTGCTAGCATGATGGAGAAATTTAATGTGACTGATGAGAACTTCTTTGCATGTGGACTTTCCTTAGTTATACATCCTAAAAATCCATTTGTACCTACGGTTCATGCTAATTTTAGGTATTTTGAATTGTATAATGAAGCGGGTGAGATTACCAAATATTGGTTCGGTGGTGGACAAGATCTAACTCCTTATTATTTCTTCGAAGAAGATGCCAAGCACTTCCACCAAACATGTAAGGATTTTTGCGATAGACATAACAATGCCTATTATGAAAAGTTCAAAAAGTGGTGTGATGAATACTTCTTTAATACTCATCGTAATGAAGCAAGAGGAGTAGGAGGGTTATTCTTTGATTACTTGTCTGAGAATGATGAGATGAGTAAAGAAGCCATTTTTGAATTTGTTAAAGATGCTGGTCATAACTTTAATCAATGCTATTTGCCAATTGTGGAAAAGCGCAAGGGTATGGAGTATACTAAAGAGCAAAGAGACTGGCAAGAGATTAGAAGAGGTAGATATGTAGAATTTAATTTAGTGCACGATAGAGGCACATTGTTTGGTTTGAAAACAAATGGAAGAATCGAAAGTATTCTAATGAGTTTACCTCCCCATGTGCAATGGAGGTATGACTATCATCCAGAAGAAGGTTCACCTGAGGCAGAATTAGAAGAGGTACTAAAAACACATAGAAATTTTGTTTAATGAAGTTAATCAATAGACACAGAAGATTAAGAAGCACAGCAAGTTTAAGATCCCTAGTTCGCGAGAATGAAATAACCGTTAACGATTTTATCGTGCCATTATTTGTTGTAGAAGGTACGGGTGTTAAAGAAGAAATTCCTTCAATGCCGAATTATTTCCGTCACAGTTTAGATACTTTAGAGGATGAATTGAAAGAGATAGTTTCTTTAGGATTAAAATCAGTATTGCTTTTTGTAAAAGTTTCGGATGAATTAAAGGATAATGCAGGAACAGAGGCGTTAAACCCAAACGGTTTAATGCAGCGAACAATTAAATTGGTGAAATCTAAAGCCCCTAATTTAGTCGTGATGACAGATGTAGCACTGGATCCTTATTCTTCATTTGGACATGATGGAGTTGTGGTGGATGGAGAGGTTGAAAATGATTCTACAGTAAATATTTTAGCAAAGATGGCTGTTTCACATGCGGAAGCAGGGTCTGATTTTGTAGCTCCTTCAGACATGATGGATGGAAGAATTCAAGCTATTCGAGAAGCTTTGGATAAGGCAGGTTTTTATAATACTGCTATTATGGCGTATAGTGCTAAATATGCTTCTGCATTCTACGGTCCTTTCAGGGATGCTTTGGATTCTGCTCCAGGGTTTGGAGATAAGAAAACGTATCAGATGGATCCCGCAAATAGGCTAGAGGCAATAAAAGAAATCATATCAGATGTTTATGAAGGAGCCGATATTTTAATGGTAAAGCCAGGAATGGCATATTTAGATATCGTTAGAGATGCAGCAAATGAAGTGGAAATCCCTGTAGCGGTTTACCAAGTTAGCGGAGAATACGCAATGATAAAAGCAGCAGCAGAAAAGGGTTGGCTGGATGAAGAACAGGTGGTAATGGAAAGTATCATGGCTTTCAAAAGAGCAGGAGCAACATTAATAGCTAGTTATTTTGCCAAAGACGTTGTGAAGTATTTGAAAGTAAATAAATAGTATTTGACAATAATTAAGCAACGAAATTTATTAAAGTCGATTTATCCATTGTCGTGTAGTCGATAGTCGTTAAATCGTTAAATCCAATAATATGAAATTAGATAAGTCAGAATCTCTGTACCAAAGAGGAATCAAAACGTTAGTAGGCGGAGTAAATAGTCCAGTTAGGGCTTTTAAATCAGTAGGAGGGAAGCCTTTATTTATCGATTCTGCCAAAGGACCAATGATTACCGATGTAGACGGAAATGAATACATAGATTACGTACTTTCTTATGGACCAATGATAAT
>CAJYBK010000129.1 GCA_913064955.1 uncultured Flavobacteriales bacterium | reverse complement strand
AAAGGTGGTTTGGGTAACCAGAATGTTTTAATTATTGAAAACAATGACTCTTCCCTTTGCTATTCACTTACACCAATGAATTTGGATTCTGTTTGTTTAGGAGAAATATCATCATCAATTCCTATATTGATAAATTCATTTGAAGATACGAATAAGCAATACCTCAACCTTTTCAACACCTCTTGGGAGCACAGTAAGCAGATATTAAATGATGAGGTTGTTTTGAACCTAGAGAAAGGTGCGAACAACTATTCTGGTGAAGCGATATACAAGTATTGTATAAGAGAAATTTTTCAATATTCCACGATTGATGAGCGTGCAGAAGAAAAACTCCAAAAGGTAGTTTTTAAGGATTCTAAGATTGGTAGCATGCTTTACAACTTTCAAAAGGATGCTGTTATCGGTGCTATTGAAAAAATTGAAACCTATGGTGGATGTATTATTGCTGATTCTGTTGGTTTAGGTAAAACATTTGAGGCTTTGGCAGTAATGAAATATTACTCTTTAAGAAACAAAGATATATTGGTACTTGCACCTAAAAAGCTTCGTGAAAATTGGACAGTTTTTACAATGAATGATAAACGAAACATATTAGCTTCTGATAGATTAAATTATGATGTACTTAATCATACCGATTTATCAAGAGAACGAGGCAAGTCTGGTGATATAGACCTTGAAACAATCAATTGGGGTAATTATGACTTGGTCGTAATTGATGAGTCACATAATTTCAGAAATAATCCCAACAGAAGAGAAAAAGTAACAAGGTATAGTCGTTTGATGAACGATGTTATAAAAGCAAATATCCGAACCAAAGTATTGATGTTATCTGCTACACCAGTTAACAATAGAATGAATGATTTGAAGAATCAAATTGCATTTATCACAGAGGGTGACGATGCTGCATTTGAATCTTATGGAATTGAAAGTATTACTCAAGTAATGCGTGATTCCCAAAGAAGGTTTACTCAATGGTTTAGAGATGGAGACCCAGAGGATTTACATGTAAATGAATTAATGAATCAATTGGATGGTGCTTATTTTCGAATTCTGGATATGCTAACCATAGCAAGGTCTAGAAAGCATATCGAAAAATATTATGATACAACTGACATCGGTAAGTTTCCAAATAGATTAATACCAATCACAGTAAAGCCAGCGATTGACACTAAGAATCAATTTAAGGATATTGGAGTAATGTATGATGAGATAAGTACACTTACACTAGCCTCGTATACTCCTCTTGGTTATGTTAGAGCCGATAAACGTGCAGAGTACGAAGCCAAGTATGACATGGAGACTCATACAGGTAGTGTTTTTAGGCAAGTAGACAGAGAGCAGAGTTTAATATATTTAATGCGTGTAAACCTCTTAAAAAGGCTTGAGAGTTCAATTCATTCCTTCAAACTTACAGTTGAAAAATTAGTTCAGTTTGTTGATTCTAACTTAAAACAAATAGAACAACATCAAAATGGTGAAATAGACCTTGATTTAAGTATTACAGAAGTTGATATAGATGATACAGATTTAGAAGATTTATTGATTGGAGGAAAAACAAAAGTACTCATTCAAGACATTGATGTTATTCGTTGGAAACAAGATTTGAAACAAGACAAAAAAATCTTGACCGATTTACTTAGCAGCATAAAACTTATTGATGTTGAGCGAGATGCGAAATTACTTGAGTTAAAAACTATTATTTCCAACAAGATTGATAATCCAATAAATGCCATTAACAAAAAGGTTATCATCTTTACTGCTTTTGCCGATACTGCAATGTACATGTACAAAGAGTTAGAAGCTTGGTTGAAGAATGAGAAGCATGTATACAGTGCTTTGATTACTGGCTCTGGCAACAATAAAACGAACATGCCGAAAGGTAAAACGGACCTCAACTTTCTATTAACTAACTTCTCTCCAAGGTCCAAAAAGCGTGATGAAATATATCCAGATGAGGTAAATCAAATTGATATACTTTTCTGTACAGATTGTATATCAGAAGGACAAAACTTACAAGATTGTGATTACCTCATCAATTACGATATACACTGGAATCCTGTGAGAATAATTCAGAGATTCGGAAGAGTAGATAGAATTGGTTCTATTAACGAAAACATCCAGCTGGTAAACTTTTTCCCAAGTATGGAACTGGATAGCTTTATTGATTTGGTTGCTCGTGTACAAGGTAAAATGGTAATGTTAGATGTATCTGCTACAGGTGAGGATAATATCATTTCTAAGAATAGTCGTGAGATGCAAGATTTAGATTACCGTAAACGACAATTAAAACAACTTCAAAACCAAGTTATTGACTTGGAGGATGTTCAAGGAAATATATCTATCACCGACCTTACCTTCAACGATTTTAAAATTGATTTAGAGAAGAGCACAGAGGAGGAATTATTAGAATTGAACGAAATACCACCAGCTTCATTTGCAGTGGTTAAATCGAATTTAGAGCAGATTAAAGAAGGTGTTATCTTTTGCCTAAAGGATACTGCAAGTGATTACAAAAACAAATTAAAAAACAACATTCTTTATCCATATTTCTTAGTGTATGTGAGTTTGAATGGTGAAGAAATGGTTAAAGCATCTCAAACTAAATTGGCTTTAGATTATTTCAGAAAACTTTGCATGGGGAACGATAAAGTTTTACCTCAATTAGTTGAAGAATTCAGCAAAGAAACAAAGGGAAATAAAAAAATGGAAGCCTATACAAAGCTTTTAAGTGCTTCAATTTCTGAGGTTATTGGAATACAAGACGAAGTTGGCTTGGATTCACTAGCGACTCCTGGAGGTACAGCAATTATAGCCGATGTGATTGATAAAGAAGAAAGTATTGAATTAGTAAGTTATTTAATAATAAAATAAGGTGTTTTATTACAACGACATATTACAAATTCCAGAACGTTGTTTATTAAAAAAACGGTTAACCAAGGCTTTCTTTTTAAAGAACTTTGACCTATCAATTTCTGAAAAAAAATTGCTTAATAATGTAATCCAAGGAATGGAATGGTTGGCGAGTATAAAGACTTCAAACTCTAATATTTCTCAATCAAAAAATGACAATTACGTTTATGAAGAAATCCAAGTTATGACTTGTACTGTTCCGCTTAATCAATTGGAAAATGCTTCTAAAGCTTGTATAGAATTATTTCAGAAGTATATTCCTTATCAAATGGTTGTAATAGTGGAAGATGAAAATGATTTCATTATTAATACATGTGATAAACGCATTAACCAAAACGATAAAACAAAAAGAACCATTGAAGCTTATTTTACTACCAAGGCAATATCCAAATTATATAAAAATGAGTTGAGTAGTTCTCTTTTTGAAGGTTTAAGTTTTGCTAATTTGAACAGAACCAACTTAGAGACTTTGTATAAAAGCTATACGCAATCCTTAGTGCAATATCAAGCTGCAAGTATAACAGGTGCATTCAATAAACGAACTCAAAAAAGAACCGAAGAAGATATGGCTAACCTGTTAGCTATTGAAACTATTGAGAAAGAAATTGTGAGCCTCGCAAACCAGCTAAAAAAAGAAAGTCAGTTGAGTAATAAGGTGAACCTCAACGTGGAGATACAAAATAAAAGACAAGAAATAGAAGATATTAAAATAAAACTCAAGTAATTATGAGCATAGAAAAAATAAAACAAGGTGACACTTTAACCCAAAGTGCAGATTTAGTTGCTGAAAACATAAATAAGTTAAAAGAACTCTTTCCAGAAATCGTATCTGATGGGAAAATTGATTTTAATGTGTTACAAGATACATTGGGCAATGATATTGAGGAAGAGGATGAATATTATCGTTTAACTTGGGCTGGTAAAGCACAAGCACGAAGAGAGGCACATAAACCTAGCACTGGAACTTTAAGACCAGCTAAAGATGAAAGTGTAGATTGGGATACTACCCAAAACTTATACATTGAGGGTGATAACTTGGAAGTATTAAAGCTGATGCAAAAAAGTTATGCTGGCAAAGTAAAGATGATATACATAGACCCTCCTTACAATACTGGAAATGATTTTGTTTATAAAGATAATTACAAGGATAATTTAAAGAATTATCAAGAAATTTCTGGACAAGTCGATAGTGAAGGAAATAAACTAACAACTAATTCTGAGAGTGATGGTCGCTACCATTCCAATTGGTTGAACATGATGTACCCTCGGTTAAGGTTGGCTAGAAATTTATTAGCTGACACTGGCATTATATTCATTTCAATTGGAGTTGAAGAATTGTCTAATTTGAAGTCTATTACAAATGAAATCTTTGGAGAGTCAAACTTTATTGAAATATTCTCTTGGGTCAAAACATCCACGCCACCAGCTTTATCAACAAAGTCAAGAAAGACAAATGAGTATATATTATGTTACGAAAAGAACAGAAACTCGATAAAGTATGATGGGGAGCCATTAGATGGTGGAGACCAGCCACTATTGAATAGTGGTAATTCTTTAAGACAATTAACTTTTCCCCGTGACAAAGTTCTATTTAAAAAGGATAAGTTTTCAAATGGAATTCTCCCTAAAGGTCAACCAGACAGAGTGAAGTTAATTGAAGATATTAATATTAAAGATGGATATTCTCAAAAAGACTTTGTTTTGGAAGGGGAGTTTAAATGGACGCAAGAATTTCTTAATGAAGAGGTGAGTAAAGGGACAACTTTTATTATAAAATCTGAAAAATTATCTATTAGGTTTATTCGTGATGAGGATGGTTACAAAAGACCAACTAATTTTATCAAAGAAAAATATACATCACCAATAATAAATAAACCAAAAAATGGAGTTGGCACTAATGAAAATGCTTCGAGTGAGTTAAAAGAATTAATGGGAGGAGATTTTTTTGATTATCCAAAACCTATTTCTCTAATAAAACATCTATTAAATTTTAATACAGCTGCAAATGATATCGTGATTGATTTCTTTTCTGGCTCTGGCACTACGGGTGAAGCGACAATGAGATACAACATCGAGTTTGATAAAAATCTTAAATATATTTTAGTTCAATTACCAGAAGTTCTTGATTTATCAAAATCAAAAGACTCTTCTGATAAAGTAAAAATAACAGCTGGGATTAATTTTTTAAACTCAATAAATAAAAGAAACACTATAGCTGAATTAGGAAAAGAACGAATAAGACGAGCCGCAATAAAAATAAAAGAAGAAAATCCAGACAAGGTAAAAGATTTAGACATGGGCTTTAAAGTCTTTAAATTGGATAGTTCCAATATTAAAAGTTGGGATGGTAATCCAGATGAGATAGAATCTAGTCTTTGGGATGCGGTTACTAATATTAAAGATGATAGAACAGAGGAGGATGTATTGTATGAAATACTATTGAAGTATGGTTTAGATTTAACCTTACCAATAGAAGGAAAAACAATAGAAGGAAAAATGGTATTTAATGTTGGTCTTGGTGCTTTGTTTATTTGCTTAGCCGATAACATTACCAGTAAAGTTGCAGAAGGTATTGGTAAATGGAAAGAAGTCCTCAACCCAGAAATTTGTAGAGTTATTTTTAAAGATACAGGCTTTACGGATGTAGAGAAAACCAATTCTGTTCAAACTTTAAAAAGATTTGGCATCACTGAAATCAAAAGTATTTAACGCATGAAGATTCAATTTGAAAGTGCGTTAAACCATCAACAAGAAGGTATTAATGCTATTGTAGATATATTCCAAGGTCAAGAACAATGTGAGTCAAATTTCACGGTGTATTCACCAGAGTTTTTAGCCAAGCAACAAAACTTTGCTTTCAACGAAATTGGTTATGGTAACCGACTTACTCTTAATGAAGGTAAAATATTAGAGAATGTTCAAAACATTCAATTAGCTAACGGTTTAAAACCTTCTGAAAGAATTGAAATTGATAGGAATCATTTGGATTTCACTATTGAAATGGAAACAGGTACAGGTAAGACGTATGTATATCTGCGTACCATGATGGAGTTGTATAGAAGGTATGGTTTTTCTAAGCATATTATTGTAGTTCCTTCCATTCCTATTAAAGAAGGGGTTTATAAGTCGCTAGAAATTACTCAAGAACATTTTAAGCAGTTGTATGATAATATCAATTACAACTTTTTTATATATGATAGTAGTAAGTTAAATGAAGTAAGAGATTTCTCAACAAATGATGGCTTAGAGATAATGGTCATCAATATTGATGCATTCTCTAAAAGTTTTGAGAATCCGAATGATGAAAAGAAGACTGCAAACATTATACATCGTTATAATGATTCGTTAGGATATAAACCTCTAGACCTCATCAAAAACACAAACCCTGTTGTATTTATTGATGAACCACAGAGTACCATGAGTACGCCTATTCGAAAGAAAGCGGTTCAAGGATTAAATCCACTTGCTGTAATTCGTTATTCAGCCACTCATAGAGAGAAGGTGAATCTTATGTATAAACTGGATGCTGTTGATGCCTATGAGAAAAAGTTAGTGAAGCAAATTGAAGTTGGTTCAGTTCAGACGGAGGGTGCTAATAATCAAGCTTATATTAGATTGGTAGATGTAAAAGTGAGTAAAGGTTTCCCAATTGCTAAAGTTGAGGTGGATGCATTTAAGAATGGCAGTATTTCTCGTAAAACATATACAGTAAAGCAAAACGAAGACCTTGAACAATTAACAGATAGAGTTGAATACGAAGGCTACATAATAAAAGATATTTATGCCGTTACTGGAAATGAATACATAGATTTTACCAGTAAAGATGAGGTGATTCGTCTAGGTGAAGCAATTGGAAGTGTGGATGATAAGCAGATTAAAACTGCCATGATTAGCAAAACCATAGAAGAGCATTTAGACAAGGAATTAGTAATGAATCCTCAAGGAATAAAAGTATTGAGTTTGTTCTTTATTGATTCGGTTGGGAAATACAGAGTATACGATGAAGACGGAAATGCTGTTAATGGTGATTATGCAGAGATATTTGAAAAAGAGTATTCAAAATTAATTAACAAGCCAAAATATGTTAGTCTTTTTGGAGAAATTGCAGATGCCGAAAAGGATGCCTCCGCTGTGCATAATGGTTATTTCTCTATAGATAAGAAATCAAAAAAGAGCAATAGCAAAGATAAGTTCGAATACTTTAAAGATACGAGTGGCAGCACAAATGCCGATGAGGATACATATAACCTCATCATGAGAGATAAGGAGTTGTTGTTAAGCTTTGATTCAAAGTTGAGGTTTATATTCTCTCATTCAGCTTTAAAGGAAGGTTGGGATAATCCTAATGTATTCCAGATTTGTACGCTTAAAGATGCTGGCAATTCAGAAATAAGAAGAAGACAAGAGATAGGTAGAGGATTAAGACTTTGTGTTAATCAAGATGGGGAGCGTGTTTATGGTCACGAAGTGAATATTTTAACCGTAATGGCTTCTGAATCTTATACTGAGTTTGTGGATAATCTCCAAAAAGAAATTGAATCAGATACAGGTATTCGTTTCGGTATTTTGGAAGAACACAGCTTTAGTAGTGTGGCCCTTAAAATTGAAGACGAACATCCAATTTATTTAGGTCAAGAAAAATCAAAAGAGATATATAATCACCTGTTAAATAAGGGGTACATTGATAATAAAGGTAAAGTTCAAGACTTGTTGAGAATTGACTTAAAAGCTGAAAATGTCGATTTACCAGAAGCTATAACCGAAGACGCTCACGTACTGAAACAAGTGCTTAATAGTATTAAAGATGCAGCTGGAAAACTTGAGATTAAGAACAAGGAGGATAAGAAAAAAGTTCAAGTAAATAAACGTGTATTAGATAGTCCAGAGTTTAAGGCATTTTGGGAAAGAGTTAAATACAAGACTACCTTTTCTGTAGATTTTGATTCGTCTAGTCTAGTTAAAGCTTGTATTGCAGCTTTAGACGATAGATTAAAAATCAGTAGAGGTAAATTGTTCTATAGTAAAGCAAATATCACTATTGATATAGGAGGTGTTGATGCAGAAGTAAAACCAAACACTGTTAGAACGGAAACATTGAATCAAGAAGTAGAATCACTTCCAGATATTGTAGGTTACCTTCAAAATGAGACACAACTTACCAGAAAATCAATAGTAGAAATTCTTACAGGAACTAATAAGTTGAGGTATTTTAAAATTAATCCTCAGAAGTTTATTGAAGGTTGCATTGATATTATCAATGAGCAAATGAGACTACATATTATTGATGGTATTCAATATAATAAGGTTGGAGATACTGAATTTTATAGTCAAGAATTATTTGAAAATGAAGAGTTATTTGGATACTTAAAAAGTAACTTGAAAAAAAGTGAGAAATCACCTTATGACTATGTTGTGTATGATTCAAACATTGAATCAACTTTAGCAACTGACTTTGAAAATAGTGAGAATATATCTGTTTACGCAAAGTTGCCTAACTGGTTTAAAATAGATACACCATTAGGAACATATAATCCAGATTGGGCTATCCTGTGGAAAGACCAAAATGAAGAGAAGTTGTTCTTTGTGGTAGAATCAAAAGGAAGTACAGGATTATTTGAACTCAGACCAAAGGAACAAGGTAAAATTGATTGTGGCAAGAAACATTTCTCTGCATTGGATAGTGAAATGATAGTAGCTGCAAGCATGAGTGATGTTGAAGATTATGCTTTGAGTAAATGAGAAGATAAACAAGGAAATTATTAGAAAAAAGCACTGTTGCATTTGTTATGGCTATTGAAGTATACAATAAGCCTACTATATAATATAGGATATCATATTCTTTTCAAGCGATAGTTTGGAATGAAAAAATCAAAGAAAATGGTAAATACACCTATAAACATGAAAAATCAGTTTCAAATTTGTATGGTCCGCTTTTGGTAGATTTAATTCGAACTCGAATTAATTCAAATCCAAATTATGATTCTGAGACTAAAGCAAAATATTCAGAAAAAATGAAGCTAGTTAGAATTAAAAAATAAATATAATTAATTATGGAGAAAATACTCGAGAATATATCAAAATCCTTACAAGATGTATTAGAATCAACCTTTAGTAACTACCCATCGGGAGTGTGTTATTTAACAGGTCATTTAATGGCTGAGATTTTAAAAAGAATGGGGTATGATGCATTTGAGGTTACAGGTTCCTTTGCATTGAAAACAAAGGCAAACAAGTTTATTATCTATGGCGACAGAAAATTAAAAGGGTTAAATGTCGGAGATTATCACACATGGTGTGAAGTTGAAACTGATAAAAATATGTTTATAGTCGACCCAAGTATAAAATACAATAAGGTTACTTTAAGAAACTTGGGATATAAGGTGCATTCTGTTATACCAAATACAATAATTACGACTACAGAAAGTGGGTATTATTTTAGGTACATAGAGGACAAGAGTAAAGTGAAGTACTCAAAGAGTTTTTTAGAAGCTGTTGACCAAGAAGTGATTGAAAAACTTATTATAGAAACGATAGATTTGTCTAAAACGAAATAAGTACATTTATTTACTGTTAAAGCCCTTGATAGTTCCTTTTTAAAA
>CAJYBK010000128.1 GCA_913064955.1 uncultured Flavobacteriales bacterium | reverse complement strand
GCGCATATTCATAGTTTATTCCGTTGAGTTGAACTTCAGCCTGCACAATGTGTTTAGTTGGATTAGCAATAGTGGCACTTGCATTTTGGCAAGATATAATTCTACTTTTCACTAAAGCATCTTCCGGTTTCTTAGATTGAAATTTTTCAAAAAGTAATAGCGCACCTTTGTAATTTCCTTGTTGCATGAGCACATCACCCATTTGAAATATTACCTCTGGGTTAGTTTGGTCGTGTTTAAGACCGGTAGCTCTATTCAAGTATACTTCTGCTTGATCTATATCCAATAATTCGGCATAGCATAAGGCAATTTTGAAATTGATTTCAGCTTTGAGTTCTATTTTCTTAGTAGAAACTTCTGCTTTTTTATAACTCTCTATGGCGGTGTAAAATTTTTCGTTGTGAAAGGCAATTTCACCAGATTCATAATGATTCTTTTGTGCGTTTACAGTGAAAGTGCAAAATAGTATGGCACCTAGACAAATGGTTTTAATTTTCATAATGTTTAGTTTTATTATTAAAGTGCTGACTAACTAAGTTGTTTCTCACTTTGTCATTTCGACCTTGTGGAGAAATCTAGTTTCCAATTGAAATAGATTTCTCGACTATCGCTCGAAATGACAGGTAATTTGATTTATTTGTCAAATTTCAAATATTAGTCATCACTACTTTTTTAAATACTAAACAGGCCTGTTATGATATTCTGATGGAATAATACACAGATGAAAATAGGTTACAAAAAAAAATCCCCCTTTCAATTTAGAAAGGAGGATTTCAATGATTTTAAGAAAAATTATTTAATCTTAAATGCTTTTTTCACTTTGTCTACAAAGTCTAATTCTTCCCATGGGAACAATCTTACTTTAACCTTAGTTTCTTTTCCATCAGGAGTAAAGAACGACTTAGTAACTGTTTCTGGCTTTCTACCCATGTGACCATAGGCAGCAGTTTCAGAATAGATAGGAGTTCTTAATTTGAATCTAGTTTCAATAGCATAAGGCGTCATATTGAAGATTTTTTCTAATTGCTTAGCGATTTCTCCATCGTTCATTTTTAATTTAGAAGTACCGTATGTGTTAACATAAAGTCCAACTGGCTTAGCAACACCAATAGCGTATGCTACTTGAACTAAAATTTCATCAGCAATGCCAGCAGCAACAGCATTTTTAGCAATGTGCCTTGTGGCATAAGCAGCACTTCTGTCCACTTTACTTGGATCTTTACCTGAGAATGCACCACCACCGTGAGCACCTTTACCACCGTATGTATCTACAATGATTTTTCTTCCTGTAAGACCAGTATCTCCATGCGGTCCACCAATTACAAAAACACCAGTTGGATTGATGTGGTATTCAATTTTATCATTAAATAATTTTTGAATTCCTTTTGGTAATTGCTTTAAAACTCTCGGGATTAAAATCTCTAAAATATCTTTTTTGATTTTTTTCAACATTTCATCATCCGCTTTCTTCTTAGCAGCAGCAGATTTTCCTTTAGGCTGAACAAAATCATCATGTTGAGTAGAAATAACAATGGCATCAATTCTCACTGGAACATTGTTGTCATCATATTCAATAGTTACCTGAGATTTAGCATCAGGTCTAAGGTATTTCATCTTTTTACCTTCTTTTCTAATAACTGCTAATTCTTTCAATAGAATGTGAGACAATTCTAAAGGAAGCGGCATGAAACTTTTAGTTTCGTTAGTAGCATAGCCAAACATCATTCCTTGGTCACCAGCACCTTGCTCTTCTTTCTTTTTTCTTTCAACACCTTGATTGATGTCTTCAGACTGCTCGTGTATTGCAGAAAATACTCCACAAGAGTTACCGTCAAACATATATTCGCTTTTCGTATAACCAATCTTGTTGATGACATCTCTGGCAATTTTCTGAACATCTAAATAAGCTTTAGATTTAACTTCACCAGCCAAAACTACTTGACCTGTTGTTACCAATGTTTCACAAGCAACTTTCGAATCAGCATCGAATGCTAAAAAGTTATCGATTAATGCATCTGAAATTTGATCTGCTACTTTGTCCGGATGTCCTTCCGATACAGACTCTGATGTAAATAAATATGACATATTCTATAATTTTTAATGTTATCAGAAAAAGTTTGAATACGCAAGCAGAAATGTATTTAGCATTTTTTTTCTGTGGTTGCAAGCATTCAAATTTTTCCACCTTATTTTCAGTTGGCGAAGTTAGAAAATTTATTACGCATACAAACTCAAAATACAAATATTCTTTAGTTCTGCTAACATTGGATATTTTAAAACTAAGAATCCGTCAAGTTTGCAGCTATTGATTACTTCTTAAGTTTGTACTTATGAGCATACAACAACAAATATCATTAAAGCCTTATAATACATTTGGTTTGGACGTAAAAGCGAAGTATTTCGTAGAAGTTACGGATGAGCATCAATTGATTGAAGTATTAAAGTCTGATATTGCAGTGAATAATGAATTATTTATTCTTGGAGGAGGTAGTAATTTATTACTTACAAAAGATGTGGATGCTTTAGTTATTAAAATGTCTATCAAAGCAGTTCAAGTACTGGAAGATTTTGAGGAAGAGGTATTGCTGGCTGGTGGAGCGGGAGAGGAGTGGCATGAGTTTGTTATGAAGTCTTTAGAATTAAACTGTTTTGGATTGGAAAACCTAAGTTTGATTCCTGGATGTGTTGGAGCCAGTCCCATGCAGAATATTGGAGCCTATGGAGTAGAAATAAAAGATAGGTTTGAATACCTGGAAGCATTGAACTTAAAAACCTTAAAAATTGAAAAGTTTGACAATGCTGCTTGTGAATTTGGATATAGAGAAAGTGTTTTTAAAAGAAAATTAAAAGGACAATACATTATAACTAAAGTTGTTTTTAGATTGTCAAAATCACCAAAATTAAATACTTCCTATGGCGCTATAGAAGTTGAATTAAAAAATCAAGGTATTTCTAATCCAACACCAAAAGATGTAAGCAATGCGGTAATTGCCATTCGTCAAAGTAAATTGCCCGATCCTAAAGAAATCGGGAATAGTGGAAGTTTCTTTAAAAACCCAGTGGTTACCTTGTCAGTTCTAAATAAAATTAAAAGTAACTATCCTGATGTAGTTGCCTATGAAGTGGATAAGCAAAACTTCAAATTAGCGGCAGGTTGGTTGATCGAAAATGCTGGGTGGAAAGGAAAAACAATTGGAACCTATGGAGTGCATAAAAAACAAGCATTAGTACTAGTTAATTATGGAGGCGCTCTCGGCAAAGATATTTACAAATTAAGCGCAGATATAATTGCATCAGTTGAGGAGAAATATGGTGTTAAGTTGGAAAGAGAGGTAAATATCTATTAGAATAGAAAGTGAACCTCAAAGAACAATTACTAATAGAACATTCACGAAAAAACGGAATGGCCGCTGCTCAAATGGCTGTTGAAAAACCGATTCTAATTCAGGAATTAATTGAACTTAGTGGTGATGCAAAGGTGGTCTATCAACAAAGAGCATCTCAAGCATTGTCATTTTCGGTAGAATATCTTGGATTTCAATTATCCAAAAAACAAATAGACGATGTTTGTGTGTTATTGTCGAAAAAGAACTTGCATCCAGCGGTGGCAAGAAATGGATTGAAAATTCTAGAATTACAGGAGATACCTAAAGCCCAAGAAGGTTTTTTAGTTGATTATTGCTTTAACTGTATCATGAATCCTCAAATTCCTATTGCTATAAGAGCTTTTGCCATGCCAGTGTTGTACAAGATAGCGCTGAGCTACCCAGAATTAAAGCAAGAATTCAAATTGGTTTTGGAAGGTTTGTCGGACAACGAAAGCCCTGGTATTCAAAGCCGAAAAAGAAAGTATTTAAGGTTGTTGAATGATAACGGTTAACGACCGATTCTACCTCAAAACAAACCGTTAGCTTATTTAATATCCATTTATGACTAATATTTGCTATTTTTGTGGCATTATATACCAAGTTACATGAAGATATCTCATTTGTTTATAGGTACAGCGCTATTGGCTGTTTTTGGATTAGGAAGTTGTACTACTGATTTTGAATTGAATGCTCCTTATGAAGCAGTTCCAGTTGT
Organism: uncultured Flavobacteriales bacterium; assembly: GCA_913064955.1. GTDB lineage: Bacteria > Bacteroidota > Bacteroidia > Flavobacteriales_D > Parvicellaceae > Parvicella. The sequence continues at coordinate 5,468 of CAJYBK010000128.1, read as the reverse complement.
TTACGGTTTTGTGGAACCATTATCAGATACACAATATGTTAAAATAAATAAATCCTTTTTAGGAGATGGAAATAATAATTCCTACGCCCCAATTAACGATAGTACAGAGTTTACAAGTGTAGGAGGTAACATTGATGTGGTAAGAAGTGGAACAGTGGTCTCTACGTTTCCGCTACAAGAAAAATATGTTAGCAACCTAGATGATGGAATTTTCTATACAGATTCTCAGAAAGTTTACTTCTGGGTTCCTGATACAATTTATGAGGATGCAACATACAAATTAGATATTGACATTAATGAAGGGCAAAAAGAGGTAACAGCAGAAACAGAAGTAGTTGGATTTTGTGCATTTAAACAAACGTTCAAAAATAAAATGTTTGCAGGAGCGGCATTTGCCAATACAACTGCACCTGGTCAAAATGTGTATACTGATTTAGGAATAGAGTGGAGTGTAGGTAACAATGGAAAGAGATATCAAATCGTAATGGTATTTAACTATGAAGAACATAGAGTGAACGCTGATATTTTCAATAGATCTATTCAAACTAGTTTAGGTACCCAGGTGGCTGAAAATAATACAAGTGATTTCTTCTACAGTTACAACGGAGAAAGTTTTTTCGCTTTTGTTGAGTCTAGATTAAAGAATGATCCTGAAGAGGCTTTAATCGAAAAGAGAGTTCCAATTGGTCTTGAATTTCACATTGTCATGGCAGATGAAAACCTGCATACTTATATGGAAGTTAATGAACCTGCATCTGGTATTGTCTCAGAAAGACCTGTTTACACTAACATTAACGGAGGTATTGGTTTATTTGCATCAAGAAATACAACTATTTTTAGTGAAATCAATACTAATAATGATCCTATTCAGTTGTCTACTAATACTAAGAGAGAATTGGTATACGGACCGTATACATCGGCATACAAGTTCTGTATTCCTAATGCTTCAGATCAATTGATCACTTGTCCTTAGAGGTTGATTTAAAACTCAGAGTTAAAAGTTATCCTATTTTCATTTCACTGGCACTACTTTGGATGTAGTTACTTTTCATTGTCGGAAGCGTAATCGTGAATTCAAGTCCTTCTCCTAATTTGGAAGACGCGCTAACTTCTCCACCAATAGAGTTTACAAGTCTTTTAACTAAATATAAACCAACACCATTACCTTCCTTATTTAAGTTGTTTTCTAGTCTCACAAACGGCTCAAATAATTTTCCCATATTTTCTTCGCTTACTCCAATCCCATTATCCTTGTATTTAATAATTCGGCAATTGGATCCTTTGATAAGGTCTATTGTTGCGGAAGGTTTATTTATGTTGTATTTAATCGTATTCGTTATAAAGTTCAAAAAGACGCTTTCAACTAGTTGGGAATATACAATAAGTGTTTCAAAATCCATCTGATTAAAAGAAATAGTAATCAGATCTTCTAATTCGTTGATCTCAAGCACTTTCTTAACTTCTTTAGGAATGTTTGTCTTTACCTTTTTTTCCGTTCTATGTAAGGTGTTGATTCTACCTAAGGATAGAAAACTTTGGACTGTTTCTGTACCATTTCGAGTTACCCTTGTAAGTTTTTCTATAATCTCGTTGACTTTATCTTTGTCTCCTTTGTCATTATATTTCTTAACCATAGAAGCTAAAGCAGAGGAGTTATTCAAAACTGTCTTTAGATCATGACTGATATGGTAGTTAAAAGTGTCTAAGGTTTTATTGCTGTCCATTAAGTCAATATTAATTCTGTTCAAATTACTATTACTTAATTCCAACTTTTCTATTACGGTTCCAATAAAATAGAATACAAATCCAAGAACTAAAGGAGCGCAAAAAATAATGTAATGAATAGGGTTAGTGTTTATTCTGTTGACAATACTGTTTAGGGTAAAAGCATCATCATTATAGAGGCAGCAATCTATTAAAATAGCAACGATTGGAAAGAGCAATCCAAATACAAAACCAATTAATGTGTATTTTATTGTGATATTATTCTTCAAGAAAGTGATTGTTTATTTTAGCAATAAGTTGGTTTTTTTCGAGTGGCTTGTTTAGAAATTCTGAAGCCAATTGTTGCTTTTTGTATGATTCTAAATCATGTCTGTGTTTACTTGAAGTCAGTAGGAAAATTTTGGTATGATCCTGAAAATTATCAATCTGCTGATCTATTTCTTCCAAGAATTCAAAACCATCCATTTCAGGCATCCTCACATCCAAAAGGATCAGGTCTGGTTGCTTTGATTTAGCAGCGTGTCTATCAGTGATTTCTTTAAGTGCATCTATAGCATTAGTGAATACTGCCACACTTTGGACAAAATCAATTTCATCCAATAAATCTTCTGTATAGTAATTATTCACTTCAGAGTCGTCTATGATGAAAAAGTCTAGCGGTCTCATATTGTTTAACTTTTAAATTCGTTTAAAATGGTTTCTACCATCAATGGCTTCAATAAGTACTTTTTGGCTAAGTATGATTTTTCAAACTGCTCATGATCCCTTTTGTGATTAGAAGTAGTTAGCATATAAACTACTGGTTGATCATCAAAATCCTCCAAAAGAATTTCTAGCTCATCGATGAATTCAAAACCGTCCATTTCTGGCATTTTTATATCTACTAAAAAATATCCAGCAATTGGGGACCCTTTTTCAATTCTTTCTGTAATTTCCTCCAACAATTTCACGGGTGAATCAAAGACGGTCACTGTGTCAAAAAGACCAGTTTCTTGCATCACATCTTCGTTGTAGAAATTAATGTCGTCATTATCATCTAGCAATATTACTTCTTTATTGTTTATCATTTATCTGGAATTTTAATAGTGAAAGTTGTTCCTTTTTTTAACTCGCTTTCCACTTCTATGCTTCCACCGAGTTTAGTTATAATCTTTTTAATGATAAAAAGCCCAACACCTGTGCCTTCTATATTTGTGTCTACCCTTACAAATGGTTTGAAGAGATTGTCTCCGTGCCTTTTCATGTCTATACCAATTCCATTGTCTTTCAATGAAAGCACTTTAAAAGCGTCTTCTTTACTAAGTAAAATCTCTAGTTCAGGTTTTGTGTCTAAGCGCCTATATTTATAAGCATTTGTCATGAAATTCTGAAGCAAACTTTTTAAGGATAGTTCATCCATGTAAATGCTGTCAAAGTCTTTTTCTTCAATTTTTACAGTTAATTGGCCTTCCAACTGTATTTCAGAAAGTATGTCCAATGCAATATCTTTTACATTTAATTCAAATTTAGGAGCATCAATTAGTTTTGATTCAAATTTTGATATCTCCAAGTATTTCTCAATTAAATGAAGTCCATTGTTTGAGTTTTTAATAAGTCTAGAAACTAATTCTTCAATCTTTTCAGTTTTATTGGAATTAATATACTTATTAAGCATTCTGGTCAAACTGATATTGTTAATTATACTAGTTTTAAGATCATGACTAACATGATAATTAAAACTATCAATAGTATCGATGATGTTTTGTAGATTCTGATTGTTTTCAGTCATCTTGGACATCATTTTCGCAGTCTGTGTATCATTGATTTTCAACTCTTGGTCAAAATGTTCATACGTTTTGTTTACGTCATTGACAAAAAGTTCCAATTCAGGATTTTTGTCAAGGTCAATGTTAAACCTTGATAATTGCCTTCTAAGTAATCTATGTTTCTTTTCCTTGTTCATTATTTCCCTTCGGATATTGAAGCTAGGGTGAAGGTTTGGTTATGCATTTTACAGTAACTGTCATCACCTGCAGATCTGGTAAACTCACCATAAGAGTAGAACCCTAGAATTTTCGCTTTATCATATATGTTAGAGATCTCTTCATATTCTTCTGATGCCATGTCGCCTAAAACAACTCTACGACCTACACAGGAAATAGCGAACAAGAAACTCTCAAGTTTATCTTCATTTTTGGTTGCTGTTGTAGCATGCATTGCACTATCTAATAAATCCATAGTGTTGGATTTCATTAGCGTAATTTTTGCGCCTTGAGGCATGTCACCAGCATAGACAAGTGTCTTCTCCTTGTGATTCACTTTTATTGGTGTTCTAATAACAGAGACACCATCGTCTGTAGTCAAACTAAAAGGGTAGAACAAAGTATTTCTATTAAATTCGTCTTCATTCTCTGGCTCTAAAAGTTCATGAAGCATATCATAAATATTTTTATTATCGGCTGTATTTAGAATGTTTCCTTCACTACTTGTAATAGTAAATTCCATTCCCATTGAGGACCATCCATCGTCATGTGCAGTAGATATATTAAGTTTTTCTCCGATAAACGAAATAACAATGACATTACCATGAGATGGCATTTCATTTAATCCAGTCATGGTGGCTTCAAATCGAGCTTGGTCACCAGCCATTCCTCCAAAAATAGGTATCTTATTGTCAAGATTCATTGAAAGACCGGTCATTAATTCGGTCCCATTTACCTGACCACCGTCAGAAATAATACCAATTCCTTTAACTTTAGATAATTCCTCAATATTTTTAGCAATACCTTCACCAAGTTCTCCTGAATTTGAAAAATCTGAAATATTATACGTTTGAACTTTTACGGAAGAAGATTCAAATTTAAGTGCGGCATAGACTATATTGTCATCTTCTATTTCATTACTAATGTAGTGTCCGCTTGTAGAAAAACCAACTAAATCGGAAGTAGGAAAAAGCGATTGGATTTTATTGAAATCACTTTCTTGGATACATTTACGATCAAAACAATAGAAGACTAAGTCAGCATCTATTTTGTTTTCTAAGTTGTTTAATTTTCCTGTAGTTACTTTCATAATTCGTTTTATAAATTAATAATTTTAGACATTTTGTCGAAATACTTTTGTTCTATTTTGGCACCAAATAAAACCATATCATCTGTTTGAGAAGTTTCAAAATCATTGGTCCAATCAAGAATCATTTGACTAAGAACTTCTTGTTGTTCTTTTACATCGAGTTTACTGTTTTTAGCTAAGAATTCAATCAGTTTTTTAAGATAAAGTTTTTTCTTTTTCGGACCGCCAAACTGATCTGGTACTCCATCTGAAAAGCAATAGATTGAGATAGGATTAACAAAAGGGTAGTAGGTAGTTTGGAAAGTCATGTCTTCGCCAAAAGAAAACTCTCCAATTGATCTTTTTATACCTGGGATTGTTTCAACTTCACCGGTTTCCTTCACGATTATTAGTGGTCTTTTAGCACCACAATATTCAATTTCATTATTTCTGTAATTAAAGGCTATTATACCGATATCCATACCATCAGTTAAATCTTCACTACTAGCTGAAAGTGCGTTCTTGATGTATAAATCTAAGTGAGTCAATATTTGACCTGGATCAGACATTTTCTTATCCAAAATAGCATTATTTAACCCGGCGGCACCAATAGACGTCATCATAGCGCCTGGAACGCCATGGCCTGTGCAGTCTGCTATAGCAATTATTACTTTATCCTGTGAGAATTCCATGTAATAAAAATCTCCACTTAC
>CAJYBK010000127.1 GCA_913064955.1 uncultured Flavobacteriales bacterium | reverse complement strand
ACTTACCATCTCTAGCATTCAGCTGTCCAAATGAACCTGCACTTCTTGCAAGGATTACTCCTTGACCAGGGTACAGTTCAATATTGTGTATGATAGTTCCTAATGGAATATCAGCTAAGTATAAAGCATTTCCAACTTCAGGTAAAGCATTTTTTCCAGACATCACTGAATCACCTACTTTAAGTCCTTGTGGAGCAACCATATATCTTTTTTCACCATCTTCATATTGAAGTAAAGCAATTCTTGCAGATCTGTTTGGATCATACTCGATAGTTGCAACAGTAGCTTTCATTCCTTCCTTATCTCTTTTGAAATCGATAATTCTGTACTTTCTTTTGTGACCACCACCAATATATCTCATGGTCATCTTTCCAGTGTTATTTCTACCACCAGATTTTCTAAGACCAACTGTCAAACTTTTCTCTGGCTTGTCAGTAGTGATTTCAGCAAAATCAGTTGCTATCTTATGTCTTGTTCCAGGCGTTACTGGATTAAATTTCTTTAGTGCCATTGCTCAGTACTTTTAAATATTTTCATACAAGTCAATTACATCACCGTCTTTTACAGTAACGATAGCTTTCTTGAAAGCTTTAGGTTTTTGATAAACAATCCCCCTGTTTGTATGTTTCATTGTTTTCTTACCACCACCGTAATTCATTGTATTGATTGTAGCTACTTCTACATTGTACAATTTTTCGATAGCGTTTTTAATTTCTGCTTTGTCAGCCTCTTTGTTAACTACAAATCCGTATCTGTTGAACCTTTCAGTTGCAACATTCATTTTTTCTGTAAGTATTGGCTTTAGTATGACGTTCTTCATCCTACTACGATTTTAAAATGTTATTAATAACTTCTAATGCATCTTCAGCAATGATTAACTTCTTTGCTTTAAGAATATCATATGTGCTTACAGAGTCCGCAGTAACTACTTGAGTTCTTGGGATGTTTCTTGAAGACATATAAACATTAGTATCCTGAGCTCCTAAAATGAACAATGTTCTTTCAGAAGTAATTTTAAGATTATTTAATAACCCTACAAATTCTTTTGTTTTTGGAGTGTCCATTTTAAGACCTTCCAATATAGTAATAGAATCAGATTTTGCTTTGTGTGTCAAAGCTGACATTCTAGCTAATCTTTTTACTTTTTTGTTCAATTTAAAACCATAATCCTTAGGTCTAGGTCCAAAAACTCTACCACCACCTTTAAATAAAGGATTTTTGATAGAACCCGCTCTCGCTGTACCTGTTCCTTTTTGTTTTTTGATTTTTCTAGTACTACCAGTAATTTCAGCTCTTTCTTTAGATTTGTGAGTACCTTGTCTTTGTTGAGCAAGATATTGTTTTACATCTAAATAGATTGCGTGATCATTTGGCTCAATACCGAATACTTCTCCGTCAAGAGTTACCTTCTTCGATGTGGCCTTTCCACTTGTGTTATATACAGCTACTTCCATTATTTCCCAAGTACTACTATTGATACTTTACCCCCTGGGATGGAACCCTTAATCACGACAATATTCATCTCAGCACAAATTTTAACAACTTCTAAATTAATAGCCGTTACTCTTTTATTTCCTGTCTGACCTGCCATTTTCATTCCTTTGAAAACTCTTGCAGGGTAAGAAGCAGCACCTACCGAACCTGGTGCTCTCATTCTGTTGTGTTGTCCGTGAGTTGCATCACCAACACCAGCAAAACCGTGTCTTTTTACTACACCTTGAAAACCTTTACCTTTTGAGGTACCTGCAACATCTACGAAGTCTCCTTCTTCAAATGCTTCAACTGTGATTTCGTCACCAAGTTTTGCGTCATTGTAAATCGGAAACTCAACCAATTTTCTTTTTGGTGTTGTTCCTGCTTTTTTGAAGTGTCCCATCATTGCTTTAGTTGAGTGTTTATCTTTTCTCTCACCAAATCCAACTTGAACAGCTTCGTAACCATCTTTTTCCAAAGTTTTTACTTGTGTTACGACACAAGGTCCTGCTTCGATAAGTGTGCATGGAACGTTTTTTCCATCGGCACTAAAGATGCTAGTCATCCCTATTTTTTTTCCTATGATACCAGCCATAACTTATATTATTATACTTTAATTTCTACTTCAACACCACTTGGTAACTCTAACTTCATCAAAGCATCAATTGTCTTTGATGACGAGCTGTAGATGTCCATTAATCTTTTGTAAGAACACAATTGAAATTGCTCTCTAGCTTTCTTGTTCACGTGAGGAGAACGTAAAACTGTATAGATTCTTTTGTGTGTAGGTAATGGAATTGGACCATTAACTACAGCTCCTGTAGATTTTACAGTTTTTACAATCTTCTCAGCAGACTTGTCTACCAAATTGTGATCGTACGACTTTAATTTTATTCTAATTTTCTGATTCATGTTAAATCACTATTCTTTATTATGCTTCTACTTTACCTTTTGCTTTTGCTATTACCTCGTCTGCAACGTTCTTAGGTGCTGCTTCGAAGTGTGAGAATTCCATTGAAGAAGTTGCTCTACCAGAAGTAATCGTTCTTAATTGAGTTACGTATCCAAACATTTCAGATAACGGAACTTTAGCTTTTACAACTTTAGCACCTCCCTTGTCGTCCATTCCTTCAATCATTCCTCTTCTTCTATTCAAGTCACCTACAACATCACCCATGTTCTCCTCAGGAGTAACAACTTCCAATTTCATAATTGGTTCAAGTAATGAAGGTGAAGCTTTAGGCATTGCTGCTCTATAAGCCATTTTAGCTGCTAATTCAAAAGAAAGTGCATCTGAATCCACTGCGTGGAAAGATCCATCATTCAAAGTAACTTTTAAGTTATCTACTACATAACCAGCAAGTACACCATTTTTCATTGCTTCTTTGAAACCTTTCTCAACAGACGGTACATATTCTCTAGGAACATTACCACCTTTAATTTTGTTTTCAAAAATCAATCCTGGTTTATCAGCATCACCTGGTTCAATCGTAACAACGATATCAGCAAATTTACCACGACCACCAGATTGTTTCTTATAAACTTCTCTATGATCTACACTAGCAGAAATTGATTCTTTGTATGTAACTTGAGGAGCACCTTGGTTTACCTCAACTTTAAATTCTCTTTTTAATCTATCAACAATGATATCCAGGTGAAGCTCACCCATTCCTGATATAATTGTTTGACCTGAACCTTCATCAGTATGAACTCTAAAAGTAGGATCCTCTTCCGAAAGTTTAGCAAGTCCCATTACTAATCTATCAAGGTAAGCTTGAGTTTTAGGCTCAATGGCTAATCCGATAACTGGCTCAGGGAAATCCATTGACTCAAGAACGATAGGGTGACCTAAATCACATAAAGTATCTCCTGTTTTGATATCTTTAAAACCAACAAGTGCAGCAATATCTCCAGCATCTAATGAATCAATTTGATTCTGCTTGTTAGCGTGCATTTGAAAGATTCTTGAAATTCTTTCTTTGTTACCTGTTCTAGTATTTAAAATGTAAGAACCTGATTCCAATTTACCTGAATAAGCTCTAGTAAAGCATAACCTTCCTACGAAAGGATCCGTAGCAATTTTAAATGCTAAAGCAGCAAATGGCTCATCAAAGTTTGGTTTTCTTTTTTCTTCTTCTTCCGTATCAGGATTAACTCCTACAATTGCTTCAACATCTAAAGGTGAAGGAAGAATTTCCATTACCATGTCAAGCATTGCTTGAACGCCTTTGTTTTTGAAAGCAGATCCACACATCATTGGAACAACTTTTCCAGAGATAGTTGCTTCACGTAACGCATTAAGAATCTCTCTTTCAGTCAAAGAGTTTTCATCCTCAAAATATTTTTCCATTAGAGACTCATCAAATTCAGCTACTGCCTCTAATAATTCACCTCTTAGTTCTCTTGCTTCATCAATAATATCCGCAGGAATTTCAATTTCTTGGAAAGTCATTCCTTGATCCTCATCATTCCACGTAATACCTCTAAAGTTGATTAAATCAACCACACCTTTAAAGTTATCCTCATCACCAATATTTAATTGTAATGGTAAGGCATGACTTCCAAGCATTTCTTTTACTTGCTTGCATACAGCAATAAAGTTAGCTCCTTGACGATCCATTTTGTTAACGAAACCAATTCTTGGGACGTTATAATTGTTAGCCAATCTCCAGTTAGTTTCAGATTGAGGCTCAACACCATCAACAGCACTAAATAAGAATACTAAACCATCCAAAACTCTAAGAGATCTATTTACCTCAACAGTAAAATCAACGTGACCAGGAGTATCAATGATATTCACATGATATTCTTGCTCTCTATAATTCCATTTAAGAGTTGTAGCAGCAGAAGTAATTGTAATTCCTCTTTCTTGCTCTTGTTCCATCCAATCCATTGTAGCGGCACCATCGTGTACCTCTCCAATTTTATGGCTTACACCACCATAATAAAGGATACGTTCTGTTGTAGTCGTTTTACCAGCATCAATATGCGCTGCAATTCCGATGTTTCTGGTAAATTTTAAATCTCTTTTTGACATTACTGTAAAGTATGTTTAAGTTCTTATTGTATTAAAATCTAAAATGAGAGAAAGCCTTATTAGCTTCAGCCATTCTATGAGTATCTTCTTTTTTCTTATATGCGCCACCTTCTTCTTTAGCAGCTGCCATAATTTCTCCAGCAAGTCTTTGACTCATTGTTTTTTCGTTACGCTTTTTAGAGTAACCTATTAACCATTTCATTGCCATTGAATTTTTTCTACTATCTCTAACAGGAGTAGGGATTTGAAAAGTTGCACCTCCAACTCTTCTACTTCTAACTTCAACACCTGGAGTAACATTTTCTAATGCTTTTTTCCAAACGTCTAATCCGTTTTCCTCTTCCATTCTAGTATCTACGATTTCAATCGCATCGTAGAAAATTTTGAATGCTACACTCTTTTTTCCTTGAAGCATAATGTTGTTTACAAATTTAGTAACCTGTACATCATTAAACTTAGGATCTGGCAATATTATATGCTTTTTGGCTTGTCTTCTTCTCATGACTTAATCAATGGTTGAATATTATTTTTTTGCTTTTGGACGTTTAGTTCCATATTTAGATCTTCTTTGAGATCTTCCTTCTACACCTGCAGTATCAAGAGCACCACGAACGATGTGATATCTTACACCTGGTAAATCTTTAACTCTTCCACCTCTTACTAACACAATACTGTGCTCTTGTAAGTTGTGACCTTCACCACCGATGTATGCATTTACTTCTTTTCCGTTGGTAAGTCTAACCCTTGCAACTTTTCTCATTGCTGAATTTGGCTTCTTTGGTGTCGTAGTGTACACCCTTACGCACACACCTCTTCTTTGTGGGCAAGAATCTAAAGCAGCAGACTTGCTTACTTTTGGATTGGTTTCTCTTCCTTTTCTAACTAACTGTTGTATAGTTGGCATAGTGTTGTTTTATTGTGTTTTTAGTCTTTATATACTTTTTAGGGTCTGCAAAGGTACAATAATAAATTTATCCTCCAAGTGTTGTGAGTTTTTTTTTGCATTATTATTGAGTTTATAAAAAAAGAGGACCAAAAGGCCCTCTTTTCTATTATAATATATGATTGTTTTTTTATCTAATTAGTTCAAATGGTCCTTGTAAACTGTATATAGTTCCGTCAGCACCGATTGCATCAATTAAGTAATAATACACACCTTCTGATGCTAAAGTACCGGAAACAGTATATCCATCCCATCCAATTTCAAGTACATCCCATTCATATACTATTTGTCCCCATCTATTTATTACTGTTCCTTTAATCTCCGTAATGTTAGTTCCGTCTACATTGAAAATGTCGTTTTCACCATCTCCATTGGGAGTGAATATGTTAGGAACAATAAGTACAGATGTACCAGAAACAGTTATTGTGATTGAAGCAGTATCAGAACAACCAGCAGCGTCTGTAACAGTCAGAATAGTTGTAAAATCACCTATTTCGTCAAACGTGTTAGAAGGATCTTGTATGGTTGACGAATTCCCGTCACCAAATTGCCAATCATAAGTTAATGAAGTACCTGTACTATTGTCAGTAAAGTCTACATCCAATGGAATTTGACCTGATATTGGAGTTGCACTAAAGTCAGCTATTGGTGCAGGAAGGTTATTTATCGTAACTGAACCTGTCGAACTACATCCATTATCATTTGTAACTGTTACGGAGAAAGTTCCAGCAGCATTTACTGTGATTGAATTCGTAGTTTCAGTTGTTGACCATAAGTAAGTTTCATTTGATCCAGTTGTACCCGAAGCATCTATAACAACTGAAGATCCATTACAGTCAATATCACCAGGATTTGGCAGCACTATAACCGGTGTTACAGTGTCCATGGATACTGATACTGTGGCAGAATCAACACATCCATTAGTTTGAGTTACTAGAACTTGATAGTCACCAGCAGCAGATACTGTGGCAGCGCCATTAGATTGAGAATCAATTGTTCCTGAAGTTGTTGTCCAATTATATGTTAAACCATTTCCTGCTGATGCTGATGCATCTAAAGAAGTAACTAAACCTGAGTTACAATCAATGTCAGCAGCAGTACCTGCATTAGCTACAGGAGCTATAGTGTCCATTATGATGGTAACGGTAGCCGCAGCAGAACAACTATTAGCGGTATTGGTTACTAGTATCTCATAAGTGCCTGCTTCATCAACTGTAGGAGCAGTAGTAGTACCGTTAGTGATATTACCTGTTCCAGTAGTAGACCATAAATAGTCCATTCCTGCATCAGAGCCAGAACCATCTAACGTAATGTTTAAAGGAGAAGTTAAAGAACTACAGTCTATCGTGATATCAGTTCCTGCGTCTGCCAAAGGAGCATTTACGTCAGGGATTACATCAACAACATCTGTATTTGTACATCCATTAGCAGAACTTACTGTTAGGCTATATTGACCTGTACCATTTACTGCAGGGGAGGCAATAGTATTATCACTTATAGTTCCTGGTCCAGACCAATCGAAGGTTAGTCCAGTTCCTGTTGAGCCAGTTCCATCAAGAGAAACAGTTGTAACTCCACATGGGAAGTTTACATCAGTTCCAGCCTCAGCAACTGGAGAAACGGTGTCCATAGTAACTGTAACATCTGCATTTTCGACACAGCCATTAGTAGTGTTTGTAATTGTAAGAGTATAAGTATCGGCAGTACTTGTAGAGTCAGCATCTGCATTTGCTCCGCCAATAATTATTCCTGATCCACTATTGGTCCAGGAGTATGTGAAATTTGCTCCTTGATCTGATCCTGTTCCGTCTAGTTGAACAATTGGATTGTTACAATCTACAATTATCGGTGATACAACTACTACGTTAGGCAAAGTAATATCCTCATTAACCGTAACTGTTGTTGAATTACTACAGTTGTTAACTGTATTGGTAACTGTTAGGGAGTATGTGCCTGGTGAATTTACATTTGCTGTATTTGTAGTGGAAATAGAAGTAGGCGTACTGTCTTCCCATAGGTAATCAAGATTAGACCCTAACGAGTTAGAACCATCTAAAGAAATACTTGTAACCGAGCAAGTGAGATCAGCTGGTGTATCAATAACTGCAGTAGGAATATTTGCATCGACAGTTATAACAATACTAACTTCATCAGTACAACCTGAAGAAACTTCCGTAACTGTCAAGTAATATGTTCCCGCAGCATTAACAGTTGTTGTTGAAGTATTTGCAAAAGGTGTTCCTCCTGAAGTAGTACTCCAATCATAGGAAAGTCCTATGGAACCACCTGCTTGATTGGTAGATCCTGTCCCGTCTAAAGTTAAGTTAGGGTTTGTACAATCAATTTGACCGCCATTAGTGGTTGTTATATCAGCTGTTGGAGTGTCAAAGTTAGAAGTTACAGATACTGAAGCAGTATTTATACATCCGGTTGTTGTGTTTTCTACTGTTAATTCATAATCTCCAGGAGTACTTGTAGAGTCTGTGTCGTTTCCTCCAGTTCCAATTATTAATCCTCCATTTGATGCTATCCAAGAATATGCAATGTCGGCACCTTGGTCTGAATTAGTTCCATCAAGAGAAATAACAGGATTATTACAATCCACGGTAATAGGATTTAGTATATCAGCATTAGGAAGAGCATTAACTACTATGTTTGCAGGTGATGTTGCATTACCGGTAGTACAACCACTAATGGTTGTGGAAACATCGTAATTACCTGCATCAGCCGCAGTCAGGTTAGTTAATGTTATTGAAGTACCAGTATTCGCATATCCTCCAGGACCTGACCAGTTGTATGTCGCAGATGGATCTGGTGTTGATACACTTATAGTGAATGATCCACCAATACAAGCAGATCCTCCATTAGGTGTTAAAGTTGGAGCTGGTGGAGCTGATGGGTCAGAAATGCTGTATGGTCCGTAAGTTTGAGAACATCCGTTACCATCTGTAATTACTACTGTGTTCGCACTTGCGCCAATACCTGTAAGGTCTGACGTTGGTTGAGAAGCTCCTGCATTCCATGAATATGAAAGAGTAGGGGAGCCGGAACCAACTAGCCCAGTGATCGAACCATCTGTAGCTCCACATGATGTTGGGTCTGTTTCTAGTACACCAGTATCATCTATTGAAGGTAATCCATTAACCGTTACATTAGCTGTTGCAGATGAAGAACACATGTTACTATTTGTCGCAGTTAATACATATGATCCAGACATTCCAGTGGTTGCATTAGTCGAAACAGTTGGGCTTTGGGAAGTACTAGAATAACCAAGAGGTCCACTCCAAGCGTAAGCTAAACCGGCTGTTCCTCCAGAAAGAGTAAGAGTTTGGTTCTCACAAATTGTAACATCTGCGGCAGTTACAGTAGGTAGGTCATTGACATCAATGTCTAAAGTGGTTGCCGAACAACCATTAGAAGTGTTTGTGAATGTGAAATTAACTGTTCCAGTTGCAATACCTGTAATTAGTCCTGCATTGTCTATCGTAGCAAATGCACCGTTACTGCTTGACCATGTTCCACCAGTTGTTGGTGTAGCATTTACATTTTCACCAACACAAACATCACCACTTACAGTAACAACAGGAGCAACAATGTCAACTGCTAAAACAGCATCATCAGTATCCGTACAACCATTTGGTGAAGTTACAGTAATTGTATAAGTACCAGGAGTAGAAGCGGTAGTCACTGGCGCAGAAGCACTAGCAACAACCCCATCAGGCGTGTTCCAAGAATAAGTTCCACCACCAGTAGCAGTAAAAGTTCCAGAAGTTGTATTACAATCAAGCGATATATCAGATCCAGCGTTAGCCGTAGGGTTAGTAATGTCTACAGCAAGAGTAGCGTCATCGGTATCTGTACATCCGTTTGCTGCAGTGACTGTTATAGTGTATGTTCCAGCAGTAGATGCTGTAGTAACAGGAGCAGAAGCACCAACTACCACACCATCAGGAGTGTTCCAAGAGTATGTTCCTCCACCAGTAGCAGTAAAAGTCCCAGAAGTCGTATGAGAATCGAGCGATATAACCGATCCAGCGTTAGCCGTAGGGTTGGTATTGTCTACTGAAAGAATAGCGTCATCTGTATCTGTACATCCATTAG
>CAJYBK010000126.1 GCA_913064955.1 uncultured Flavobacteriales bacterium | reverse complement strand
TTAGATATATATATTTGTGTATCAGGTGGGGCGGTAGAGCGGAATAAACTTAGGAATTTACTATTTGTAAACAACCAAGACAATACTTTTTCTGAAAAAGGCATGGAGTATGGTGTAGCAATCGACAAGCGAACCACGAGTGCCGCTTTTTTTGATTTTGATAACGACGGTGATCTTGATTTGTACGTTTTAAATCATCCCGAGCAACCAGAAAGAAGAGAGTTTAATAATCAAGAGGTGCTGGCAATGAAAAAAGAAGGAGGAGATATGGATGTCCTTCTCGAAAATCAAGATGGAAAATATGTAGAAGGTTCGCAACAAGCAGGAATAAAGAATCACATGTTTGGATTAGGTCTTGCCGTCAGTGATTTTAATGGAGACGGATTTCAGGACATTTATGTTTCTAATGATTTTGTTGATTTCGGAAGGTAAATACGTATAAGTTCGAATGCCTTTGACAGTTGTAAATCAATATAAAAAAATAATTATTGAGGCATATCTTACTCAAAAACATTGTGACAAAATAAATACCTATAATAGCGCATCGTTCATGATGGCAGGTAATGATGTTGTTTATCATTCGGATTCATTGAATGGTTCTATTTTCTCAGCAGGTACGAGTATAAATTCTGAACATCCATTCATTCCAATCTCTATAGAAGTAGATAATGTTGGAGAACTAATATCAGGCGCAATGCTTCAGGTATTCCTAAAGTCTACTGAACTCAAGAATGTTATAGTGATTCCTACATCTGCTCTGTTAGAAGAACAAGGTATATTTTCTGTTTTTGTTCAAATAGATGGAGAAACTTTTGAAAAAAGAGAAGTATCGCTTGGTGCTACCGATGGTAATAAGGTTGTTATTTTATCAGGAGTAAGCAACAACGAAAGAATTGTTACTAAAGGAGTCTACCAACTTAAACTTGCTATGTCTAGTGGAAGTTTGCCTGCTCATTCTCATGAACATTAATAAGGAAGTAGTATGTTAAATAAAATAATACACTTAGCACTGGGCAATAGACTTTTAGTTGTTGTTGCTTCTGTCCTTCTAATCGCTTTTGGAACTTACACTACTTCTAATATGGAAGTGGATGTCTTTCCTGATCTTACTGCACCAACAGTTGTAGTAATGACAGAGGCGCATGGAATGGCACCAGAAGAAGTTGAAAAGCTAGTTACTTTTCCCATTGAAACTGCAGTAAATGGTTCTGCAAACGTGAGAAGGGTTAGAAGTTCCTCCTCTTCCGGAGTTTCCATTGTTTGGATTGAATTTGAATGGGATACGGATGTGATGAATGCCCGACAGGTGATTAACGAAAAGTTAATCAATGTAAAGGAACAACTTCCGCTTGGAGTAGGAAACCCAACAATGGCTCCGCAATCTTCTATTATGGGAGAAATAATGTTAATCAGTCTTACAGCTGATTCCACCTCTCCCATGGAATTAAGAACCATTGCAGATTGGACCATTAGGCCAAGACTATTAGCTACAGGTGGCATTGCTCAGGTAAGCGTTATTGGAGGAGACTACAAGCAGTTTCAAATACTCATTTCACCGGCCAAAATGAAGCATTATGGAATTACGCTTAAAGAACTACACACTGCTGCTTTAGAAGCTAATGGGAATTCTAGTGGTGGAATCATGAATGAATATGGAAATGAATACAATATTAAAGGTGTTGGAAGAACGAGTGACATTAAAGTTATTGGTGAAGCATTAATTAAAAAGATTGGTGACGCACCAATTACTATTTCAGATGTTGCCGAAGTTAAAATTGGTTCTTCAGACAAAATAGGAGTCGCATCCCTAAATTCAACCCCAGCAGTAATTCTTACTGTTGTTAAGCAGCCCAATACAAATACGCTTTTATTAACTAATGACATCAATCAAGTAGTTGATGACTTAAGAGCAAGTTTACCTGCAGATGTAAAGGTAAATACTGAGATATTTAGGCAATCTGATTTCATAGATGCTTCCGTTAGCAATATTCAGAAAACACTAATTGAAGGAAGTATTTTCGTTGTGATAGTTTTGTTTTTATTCTTGATGAATTGGCGAGCTACTGTCATTTCGCTGGTAGCTATTCCTATTTCATTAATTGTAGCTATTCTAGTTCTAAAATGGCAAGGATTCACCATTAACACTATGAGTTTGGGAGGTATGGCGATTGCTATTGGTGATTTAGTAGATGATGCCATTATTGATGTGGAGAACGTTTTCAAACGATTAAAAGAGAATGCTAAAAAACCTTTGGCCGATCAAAGAGAAAAACTAACAGTAATTTTTGATGCCTCTTTTGAAATAAGATCCTCTATCATAAGCGCAACCATGATAATAATTGTGGCTTTCTTGCCGCTATTCTTTTTATCTGGTATGGAAGGAAAACTATTAGCGCCACTTGGAATCGCATTTATAGTTTCCTTATTTGCCTCTTTGGTCGTTTCTATAACACTTACACCAGTATTGTGTTCCTACCTTCTTACAAACGACAAAACCCTTCTTAAAAAGCATCAAGAAAGTTGGCTAGTAAGAAATTTACAAAAAGGTTATGAAAAAGCATTAAGAGGAGTTATGGATTGGAAGAAAACAATTATTGCTTCTGCCAGTATACTATTCATACTTTCTTTAATTGCCTTTTCGCAGTTAGGTAGGACTTTCCTTCCCGAATTTAATGAAGGAGCCCTTGTAATTAATGCTGTTACAGCACCGGGAATTTCATTAGAAGAAAGTAATAAAATTGGTAATCATGTAGAAGATATTCTTAGAACAATACCAGAAATTAGTTCCACCTCAAGGAAAACAGGTCGAGCGGAGTTAGACGAACATTCATTTGGTGTAAATACTTCAGAAATTGACGCGCCTTTTATTTTAGCCAACAGATCAAGGGAGGATTTCATGAAAGACGTTAGAAAAAAATTATCAGTTCTTTCAGGTGTTAATTTGACGATTGGACAACCTATCAGCCATAGAATTGACCATATGCTTTCAGGAACTAGAGCAAATATCGCCATTAAAGTGTTTGGGACAGATTTAAACATAATGTTCACGCTATCCAATGAGATTAAAAATGCTATTAGTAAAATAGATGGTGTGGTAGATTTAAGTGTAGAACAACAAATTGAGATTCCACAGATTCAGATCACAGGAAAAAAGCAACTGATTAATCGTTACGGTATCACAGAAGGACAGTTAAATGAATTTGTCGACATTTCTTTTGCTGGAGAACAGGTATCCGATATTTATGAAGGAAATATGACCTTTGATTTGGTACTCAGAAACGATGAAGAAAACAGAGGTTCTATGGAAAAAATAAATAACACTTTTATAGATGGCTCTGATGGACAGAAAGTTCCGCTTTATTATGTTGCCTCCATTGAAAGCAAAAGCGGCCCCAATACCATTAACAGAGAGAACGTTACTAGAAAGACAATTGTGTCTTGCAATGTTTCTGAAAGAGATCAAAAAAGTGTTGTAGCGGAGATAAAAGCAGTAATTAATAAAGAAATCAATCTTCCTGAGGGATACCACCTAGAATTTGGTGGTCAATTTGAAGCAGAGGAAGAAGCCTCTCAGATTCTTATGCTCACTTCCCTACTCTCTTTAATGATTATTTTCCTATTGCTATATCAAGAATTTAAGAATATAAAAATTGCATCTGTCATATTGTTAAATCTTCCTTTAGCATTGATAGGTGGGGTCTTTAGCATTTATTTCACCAACGGAATTATGAGCATACCATCAATCATTGGTTTTATAACCTTGTTTGGTGTTGCCACTAGAAACGGAATTCTGCTTGTGTCTCATTATACAACCTTGCAGGAAGAAGGATTCTCCCTGTATGATACTGTGGTAAAAGGCTCGATAGATCGGCTAAGTCCAATTCTGATGACAGCACTAACTGCCGGACTAGCACTAGTGCCTTTAGCAATGGCAAGTGACATGCCTGGAAATGAGATTCAAAGCCCCATGGCTAAGGTTATTTTGGGAGGTTTACTAACATCTACGTTGCTCAACATCTTTATAGTACCAGTTATTTACTACTTAATGAATATTAAAAAACAAAGCATATGAAAAAGCTTATTTTAATACTGTTAATTTCTAATGGAATTAATATGTTTGGACAGTTAACAATCAACGAAGTCTTAGCTGAAATTGAGAACAACAACACAAGTCTAAAAGCACAAGAGGAAAATGAAAAAGCCCAAGTTGCTAGTTTTAATATAGGTCGTGAGTTAGCCAATCCTGAAGTAAGTTATGATTACTTTATTGGGAGTCCATCTACAGCCGGTAATCAAACTGATATAGCGGTTACACAACCTTTTGATTTTCCAACCACTTATAAAAAGAAGAAAGAACTAGCTGCTTCCAAAACCATCAGTGTTGGTTATCAAACACAAGCGCTTAGGCAGAATATCATGCAAGACGCGAAACTGATTTGTGTAGAAATAATATTTCAAGAAAAGTTAAAAAGTCAATTAGAACAGCAAAAAGACAATATTGCTAGCATCTTGCAAACTTTTGAAGAAAAACTATTGAAAGGTAGTGGTAACGGAATGGATGTAAGTAAAGCACAACTACAATTGATGCAAGTTGAAACAAGCATTCAAATAGTAAATACTAATATCACACAACTAAACAAGGAACTTTCACTCCTTAATGGAGGACTCGACATTGTTTTTAGCGATACACTCTACTTCATGAATGAAAACACAAAAAGTTTGGATGACCTAAAGACTAATGGAACTAAAGTCAATCCATTAAAACTGAGTTATGATCAAAACAAAGAAATAGCAATAAAAAATTTGGCTGTAGCCAAAGCAAACATTCTTCCTAAGATGGAGGCGGGATATCATTACCAAGGAATACTAGGACAAACATTTCAAGGAGTCCATTTTGGATTCTCCATACCGCTTTGGGAAAACAAAAATGAAGTGAAATACTACCAAGAACAACAGAACGTAGCTGAAGCTTACAGTTTAGATTACAATATGCAAGTACTAACAGAAATTCAAATGCATTACGAATCTTATGAAAACCACAAAACTACTTTAGCTAAGTATCAAGCGTTTTTTGACAATGCTAACAACTTAAACCTACTTAGAAAAGCATTGGATAATGGACAACTGAAAGCCGTTGAATACTTTAATGAGATAAACTATTTTAATCAGAGTAAAATCAGTTATTTAACTACAGAAAAAGAGATGTATAAGTCTATAGTGATGATGACTAAATATGAGAATTAAGTGATTACTATTTATCTCTTTTTTCCTTTCTTCTTTTTCGAAACTTACTATCTTCTTCATCTTCTTCCATCAATGATTGCCAATCATCTTTTTTGGTTTCTGTGACCTCTAATGTGTATTGATAATCTTTTTTGGATATCTCCATTCGTTTAATTTCTTTACCCAGATTCTCTTCAATTTCCTCCAGC
Source organism: uncultured Flavobacteriales bacterium (assembly GCA_913064955.1). Taxonomy (GTDB): domain Bacteria; phylum Bacteroidota; class Bacteroidia; order Flavobacteriales_D; family Parvicellaceae; genus Parvicella. Next base: position 4,242 of record CAJYBK010000126.1, on the reverse strand, counting down.
AACGGCTTTTCTTCAGGACTGCAAAAAGAGATAGCCTGACCGAGGTTTCGACCTCTACCAGTCCTCCCTACTCTGTGCACATAATGCTCTGATGAATCAGGTAAATCGTAATTGATTACATATTCAACATTTTCAATATCTATTCCTCTAGCACTAACATCAGTTGCTATCAAAACCATGATTTCACCCGATCTAAAAGCCGCCATCGTATTTTCCCGTTCTAACTGCTCCATTCCTCCATGCAAAGTTTCACAATCCACTAAAACACGCTCCATTGCTTTCTTTACTCTTTCCGCTCTGATTTGTGTTCTTACAAATATTAAAACCTTTTGATCTACATGGTTTTTAAGAAAATTCTCAAGAAAAAACCTTTTATCATCCATTTCCACAAAGGCAACAGCATGGTCTATATTCTTTGCTACAGGATCTTTAGGTGAAATTTGAATTCTTATAGCGTCCTTAACTAGTTTATACGCTAGTTTCTTAATTTGCTCATTAATTGTAGCCGAAAAGAACAAAGTCTGACGTTTCTTAGGTAGTAGATACATTAAATCAGTAACATCTTTAATAAAGCCTAAATCTAGCATTTGATCAGCTTCATCCAGTACTAAAATCTCTACACGAGTTAAGTTTAGTGCTTTTTGACTCACTAAATCAAACATTCTACCTGGAGTTGCAATTAATATATCAACTCCCTTGTCCAACTGAGCAATTTGAGGTTCTTGATCCACGCCACCGTGAATACAAGCAATATTTGCTCTCACATTCTTTCCTAAAGTAACAAAGACATTCTCTATTTGTAAAGCCAACTCATGAGTTGGTGCCATTACCAAACATTTTACACCATCCGGTCTACCTGTAATCTTTTTTGATTGTATAATATGCAAGATGGGGATGGCAAAAGCAGCGGTCTTACCAGTTCCTGTTTGAGCAATAGCCATTACATCCTCACCATTCAGGATGGCAGGTATAGACTTGAATTGAATATCAGTAGGTTTTTTATACCCTAATTTAGATATACTTGTCTTGATTCCTTCTGCTATGCGGTACTGTTCGAATTTCATAATTCAGTAATATGCTACAAATTTAAAAATATGTCTCTTGTAAAAAGCAAAAAACTTCGTACAACTTTAATTAGTTGTACAAAGTTCTTATATAATTTTATTCTTGAAAGAAATTAGACTTTCTTCACGTTTACCGCGTTCATTCCTTTCATTCCTCTTTCTAATTCAAACTCTACTTTATCTCCTTCCAAACACTCATCTACCATACCATTGATATGCACAAAATATTTTTCGTTAGTTTCGTTTTCTTTAATGAAGCCATATCCTTTAGAGTCATTGAAAAATTCGATTTTTCCTTTTTTGATAGGATCTTCTTCCACTGCTTCTCTTTTAGGTACGCCTAATTCAATGTTCTCAGCTTTGATAACCTTTTTCTTTACTGTTGGATCTGGTGGAGTGTCAGATATATTTCCATATTCGTCAACGTATGCCAACATATCTTCAAAATCCCCTCCTTTGTTAGAGTTTTCTTTACGCTCTTGCTTTTTCAGCAACTTATCCTGACGCTTCTTTAATCTTTTCTTTTCTTTTTCTTTTTTGTTAAATGTTTCTTGCGACTTAGCCATTCGTATTTTTTAAAATAAATAATCTCTGCTGCTACCCGAACAGTGGGGAGGTACGTGAATCAAATAAGATTAAGCAACTTCTTGAAAATGAATCAACCTTAAAGTCGATAATGCAAGTACTTGGAACAAAATAAATAGGTATTTCACGATTACCAATGCACAAAGATACGCAAAAACTCAGAAATGGTTTCAACAAGCACTTATTTATTAAACGTCAAAAAGTTAATAATTAGTTTATTCAGGCCAGGCTCTTACTTAAATTACTAAGAAGCCCTTCAATGGCATCTTTGTCAGGACCATCAATTAATTCTCAACCAATCACCTTCTGATCAAACTCGCCTACTCCATGCACTCCAATAATCTTGGCACCACGATAAGGCATAATTTCTAGGATATGTTTCAAAACTGAAGCGCCACCTCGTGCTCCTTGGCTAGTTGCCAAAAACACTACCGGTTTTTCCTGAAAGATCTTACCTCCTTGTCTTGAAAGCCAGTCCAGCGTACTCTTAAGGAAGGCCGGCATAGAACCATTGTGTTCTGGAGATGAAACAATGAAACCATCATACCCCAACATCAACTCTCTTAATTGGATCATTGAATGCGGAATGCCATTTTCTATTTCTTCATCAATTCCATAGATAGTAGCAGGATATTCTCTAAGGTCTATCACTTTAATATCTAAATCATGTTTGAGTTTACAAACGGCATGAATCAATTGTTGGTTTATAGATTGAGCGCTATTACTACCGGAAAATGCAAGAACTTTTTTCATAATGGAAATCTTATATAAATAGTGTTTACAATATTAGTAATAATTTTTCTTCCTCAGATTGGCCCATCTCATTTGCGAATGTTAACTTTGTGAATAGACAAATCTTAAAATTATATTTTTATGCCAAAAGCAGTATATCAAATACCATATCCAAGTAACGAACATGTAAATTCTTACGCTCCTGGTTCTCCTGAAGTAACTAGTCTAATTGGACAATACAAAACAATGTACAATCAAGCACCAATCGATGTGCCTATGTATATTGGAGGAAAAGAAGTAAGAACTAATGATAAGAGACCAATGTCTCCTCCTCACGACCATTCAAAAGTTCTTGGTCATTACAATTTCGGAACAAAAGAACATGTTACACAAGCAATTGACGCTGCGTTGGCCGCTAAAGCTGATTGGGCTAATCTACCGTGGGAGCATAGAGCAGCTATTTTCCTAAAAGCAGCTGATTTATTAGCCGGTCCTTTTAGAGATAAAATGAATGCTGCTACTATGTTGGCACAATCAAAAAATGTTTATCAAGCAGAAATAGATGCTGCTTGTGAGTTTATTGATTTCTTGAGAATGAACGTAACATTCATGCAACAAATTTATGCAGAACAACCAGACAGCAATGATGGCATGTGGAACAGACTAGAATATAGACCATTAGAAGGTTTTGTTCTATGTATTACTCCATTTAACTTTACTGCTATTGCAGGTAACTTACCTGCGAGTGCAGCAATGATGGGAAATACATGTGTATGGAAACCGGCTGAAACTCAAATGTATTCTGCGCAGGTAATCATGGAATTATTTAAAGCAGCAGGCTTACCTGACGGTGTAATCAACTTGGTTACTGTAGACGGTCCTGAAGTTGGCGATGTTGTCTTTTCTCATAGAGATTTTGCAGGACTTCATTTCACAGGCTCTACAGGCGTATTCAAACATTTATGGAAAACAATCGGTAATAACATAGATAAATTTAGAACTTACCCCAGAATCGTAGGAGAAACTGGTGGAAAGGATTTTGTTTTAGCGCACAGATCAGCAAATCCAATGGAAGTTGCAACAGGAATATCAAGAGGTGCTTTTGAATTTCAAGGTCAAAAGTGTTCTGCAGCATCCAGAGCTTATTTACCTTCTAATATGGCTGAGGAGGTTATTGCTAAGGTCGTTAAAGATGTTAAATCATTCAAAATGGGGTCTCCAGAAGATCCATCTAATTTTATTAATGCAGTAATCGATGAAGTTGCTTTTGATAAAATAGCTTCATACATTGATTTTATCAAAGAAAGTAGCGATGCGAAAATTGTTGTCGGAGGAGGTTATGATAAGTCTAAAGGTTATTTTATCGAACCAACTGTTGTTGTTACTGAAAACGCTAAATACAGAACAATGTGCGAAGAAATATTCGGACCTGTAATGACGATTTATGTTTATGACGAAAATAAATTTGAAGAAACTTGTAAACTGATTGACGAAACTTCAGAGTATGCATTAACAGGTGCAATTTTCTCAGGTGATAGATACGCCATTAATGTTGCTTCTAAATTATTAGAAAATGCAGCAGGAAATTTCTACATCAATGACAAACCAACTGGAGCTGTTGTTGGGCAACAACCTTTTGGTGGTGCCAGAGGAAGTGGAACTAATGACAAAGCGGGATCATACCTAAATCTACTAAGATGGGTTTCACCTAGAACAATTAAAGAAACTTTTGTTCCTGCTACAGATTATAAATATCCTTATTTAGGATAAATAATAACTTACTAAACTAAGGTCCCATTCATTTTTATGTCTGGGACCTTTTCTTTTACTCCAATGCAATAATTCTATATAACTTTAGTTA
>CAJYBK010000125.1 GCA_913064955.1 uncultured Flavobacteriales bacterium | reverse complement strand
GTTTGATATCTAAAACCTCAATGCACTTCTCTTCAAATGTAATTTCAGCAGGATTGGGCTCATAGATTTCGACACTTCCTCCAAAATCATCCTGGACTCTAAAATCATCTTCCAAGCCTTTCTTAAGAACCGCGTGCGTGTATTTCCCATCTACTATTACCAATGATATTTCCCCTTTTGTTAATATATTTTCTTGAAATTCTTGAATCATAAAAGGCTCATCTCCTATCAACAACTCAAATAAATCTTCATGGTCATCAATATTCAAATCATTCAACTTATAGGTATGCCTTGCTGCACCGGAAACATTTGGCTTCAAAATATACTTATTGTAGGGCAATTGTTCGGTAATTTGCTTTAATGACCTGACATCTTCTCTTTCGATAAAATACGTAGGAGGAATAGCTACTCCTTTTTGTTTCATTTCATTCAGATAAATTTTATCCATATTCCAATGAATCAACTCATATGGATTAAACATTTGCAAATGAGTTTGAACAGATTGCAACCAATTCTCAAATTCTTTAAATCGACTAAAATAATCCCAAGTAGTTCGGAATACAACTGACTTCACTTCATTCCAATTGACATCTTTGTTTGACCACGAGAATCTCCCCACCTTCAGTCCTTGACTCATTAATGCATTGACCAATAACGCATCCTCCAAGATCACATTATTGACATAAGGCGTAATCTCCTTTGGATTTTCATACCTATCCTCAGTTAAAACTACCACGTCATACTTATAATTCATATCATTCAAATAAGAGTTGTTTTCAAAATTACAACTTTATCTATCTTTACCGAATGTTTGTTAAAACGAATACTGTAAAGGCTATCATAGATTATTATCATGAATCTTTGAACCTGACATATACTACTACCGAAATAGAAGTGTTGTTGGAGATTGTATTTGAATATTTTCTAAAATTCAATAAGTTGGATCTTAGATCAAAACAAGCAAATCATCTTTCTGAATCTGAGTTATTAGATTTTCATTTCACCTTAAAAAGGCTGAAGCAAAAGGAACCAATTCAATATATTCTTGGTGAGTCTCCTTTTATGGGGATGATGTTTAAAATTGATAAACATGTACTCATTCCAAGACCAGAAACAGAGGAATTGGTGGACTGGATAATTAATTCCATTGGTTCAGAATCAAAAATTTTGGACATCGGAACTGGTAGTGGTTGTATTCCTTTGGCTTTGAAAAAATTGAATTCCAATTTTGACATCTCCGCAATTGATGTTGACCCAAATACTATAAAAGTTGCAGAAAATAACGCCAACAATCTAAAGTTATCTGTTGATTTTCATTGTGTTGATGTTTTGTCATTGAAAAGTATTAAGTCAATTAATGAAAAACAGTTTGATTGCATAGTGAGTAACCCTCCATATATTGGTCATTCTGAAAAACTGCAAATGGATAAAAGTGTTGTAGATTTTGAACCACATTTGGCATTATTTGTGGATGATGAAGATCCTATGATTTTCTATAAAAGAATTACACAATTAGCAATTGAACACCTTCCCAAAGACGGTCACTTATTTTTTGAATCCAATCAACGATATTGTGACGAAGTAGCGGCTATTATGGCAATGGTCGGATTCTCAAATATTGAAATCAAAAAGGACATTAATAATAACCCTAGAATGATTCATGGCATACGTTAAACTCACAATAACAACTTGTTTAATTTTGATTGGTGGAATTCTTTTTTGCCAAGACACTACTATTACCGAAAGAAAGATCAAAAAAGTAAAACTTTACTTTGCTTTTGACGCAAGTAGATCCTTTCTAGCAGAGCCTAATGTAAAATTCAATGGTTTAAAACTTGGATTAGAACTTAAAGAAAAATATCGCTTCGGTCTTGCATTCTACACCCTTGCTCAACAAGTAAGATTTCAAGGAAAAGTTGACCATTCTTTATATCCAGAAGCTACAAGTACCTTATTTTTTAATTTTGGCTATTTGAGTCTTTTCTATGATCATGTATGGCTTAGAACGAAAAGATGGGAATTGACTTCCCCTTTGCACCTAGGCTCTGTAAATATTGAACTCAGTTACCGAGACATATATAGTAAAAATCATTTATTTCTATCTAGAAGTTCCGCTATGATTGGATTTGGGGGCACCGCAAAATTCAAAATATTCAGATGGTTTGCTTTGGGAGTTGGTGCCGGATACCGTCAGATGCTAACCAGGGATGATAATATAGGTCGATCCCTAAATGCTCCTTTTTATCAATTTCAAGTAAAGCTTCTAATAGGCGAATTATACCGAATGGCTTTTAAGCGAAAAGAACTAGAAGAATGGTAACTACTTGATAAGGACACCCTCTTTGCCAAGTATTTTAATGTCAATTAAATTCTTTTCCATTACCACTTCAGGTAAAAAGACATACTTCTTATCGTAAATTAACTTATCTATGTAGTATGTCACGAAGAACTCATTATTTATGCCGAGCACTTCGTCTGTGATTGGCTCTATTAATTGAAAAGACATCGCTTCAATTTTGGTATAGAAGTGTCTAAAAGTAGTTGTCTTTATTTTCTTCTCGTCTTTCATTCCATATCCTTTGGACGAAATCAAAACATTCTCCACCGGGAATTCATTGAAATTGATAAAGTAGGCATTATACACAACCTCTCCTTGATCATACTCTCTAGCAATGGCTAAACCGATGCCTTCAACTTTTGGTACTAAAATATCTTTTTTCACTTTTATAATAAATCTTGATCTTCTTCAGAATTGATAATATTATCCAAAACATCAACCTTCTCGTCAGCATTAGAAGTATAACCCAGTTTACGGTTCTTAAATCCCATTACAATAAAAACGATACATAATACTATAATCGCAACTGTTATTAACGGAAATAAAGCAACAGAGCCTGTTAATCCTGTAGGTGACTCCGAAAAAATTCTTAATTCCATAAAAAGAAAAACTGAATAAACCACAGTAAGCACAATTGCAATCACTGGTACGTAGGGGCTTTTAGTTTTAATACTAATGGCGGAAAAAACTATGGCAGGAATTCCTGTCAAGATGGTTCCCATTAGAAACACTAAAAATCCAATAATAAAACCAGTTAGTTCTTCTGCTTCCTCACTATTGCAACTACTAAATAATAATGTGGAGATTAGTAGAATTGGTAAAACCCTAAGTAGCATATTTTTCATAGGAAGTTATTTTGTATAATGATAGTTAAATAGTTGTGCTAAGTTAAGTTTTAATTTATTCTTTACCTCAGCCATAGCAACTTCTTCACCTAATTCCTTGGTCATAGACGTTACTTTTTTGTCTTCTATCCCACAAGGCACGATATTGTTGAAATACTGCATATTCGGATTGACATTCAATGCAAAACCATGCATTGTCACCCATCTACTGCACTTCACTCCCATGGCGCATATTTTTCGTGCATTGTCAGTTTCACCATCAAGCCAAACACCTGTCATCCCTTCCACACGTCCTCCTATTAAGCCATACTCTGCAATAGTAAGAATAATAGCTTCTTCCAGCATACGCATATACTTATGTATATCCGTATAAAAATAAGATTCTAAATCAAATATTGGATAGCCCACTAATTGCCCTGGCCCATGATAAGTAATATCTCCACCTCTATTTATTTTGTAGTATTGTGCATTTTGTTGTTTCAAAATAGCTTCGGATATCAATAGGTTTTCTTCAGAACCGCTTTTCCCCAATGTATAAACATGTGGGTGCTCACAAAATATTAAATGATTGGTAGTTATTTGATGTTTGCTAGCATCTGCCTCTTTTCTATTGGCTATTTTTAAAGCAATATTCTTATCAAATAATTCGGTTTGATAATCCCAAGTTTCTTTATAATCCTTCAGACCTAAATCTATAAAATCAACAGTAGCTGACATTATATTTTTGCTAATTCTGCTTTAAGATGATCAATAACACGAACTTCAATAGGATCTACTTGATTTAACTCTGCCAAATACACAGAAATCCAATCACCCATAAGTATTAAGTACATTGCTCTTTGAATTCTAGAAGTACCTTTTGAATTTATCTCAATATAAGTTTTTGTCTTTGCTGAAGCAACTTCCTTGGTAATATCTAATCTCTTTTGAGTTCTATAAAAATCATCTTCATTTCTAAAAACAACCACTGCATATTCATCTTTACCACCAGCCCATCCGACCACTTCATTGTGATTCATTTCTGGTAAAACATGGTGCCAGCATAATACCTTAGCATTCTCATTCAACTGTTGTCTAAATCGAACTGCTACGCCTTCATATTTTGCTTCAGAATAGATAACTGCAGTTTTATCCTTCAATTTTGAAGCAACCATTTCTGCTTCAGACTTGATCGCTTCCAAATTTTCATTTAGCAAATTAATAGCAGCAGGAATTTCTTTTTTAAATTCATCCGAAATAAGTCCATATTGACTCAACAAAAAGAATTGCTGCGTTAAAGAGTATGTCAGCATTGCTCTGGGAGACTTACCATCAGGTAAAACAATATGATTGTAATTATTAGCCTTAGCTAATTCAAGAAACTTTCCTCCTGAGGTAATCATAGCGATTTCAGCGCCTTTCTTTTGGGCCTCTTCAACAGCATATAATGTTTCCTCTGTGTTACCTGAAAAACTACTTGCTATTACTAACGTATCTTCTCTAACAAATCCAGGTAAATCATAAGTATTATTTATGGTGATTGGTACCAAGCAATTATCAGCAACTAATTGGGAAACGATTTTACCCCCAATGCCTGAACCTCCTAAACCAGTAATAACTACATTAGAAATCTTTTTATCACATGGATTCAGAGCAGCATTCCCACCAATTTCCATTGCTTCTTCTAATTGCTTTGTAAAAATACCTACCAGACTCTTCATTCACCTTAATTTTTAGAAATGCTAAATTAACTAAAATATGAAAGAATTCATCTTACTCAACTATTTAATTAATATTATAACTTTGAAATCTTATACCTTTCAACCTAAATATGATAGACATCACTCACAAAATAACTACGCTTAGGATTGCAACCGCACAAGCGATCGTAAAAGTTTCCAAAATGGACACGATAACTGCTATTGAAAACGGTGCAGTTCCTAAAGGAAATGTGTTTGCTATGTCTAAAGCAGCAGGATTGCTTGGTGTAAAAAAGACACCAGAGTTATTGCCTGATTGTCACCCAATGCCTATAGAATCTACTTCTATTAATTACGAAATAAAAGGATTAGAAATTTTCATTAAAGTGGAAGTCAAAACAATCTACAAAACTGGCGTAGAAGTGGAAGCGATGCATGGCGCAAGTGTGGTTGCTCTTAATATGTATGACATGCTGAAGCCCATTGATAAAGGCATTGAAATTAACAACATCAAGTTACTATCTAAGAAAGGTGGCAAATCTGATTATAATGATAAGTTCACAAAGAATATTATGACAGGAGTTGTTGTGTGCTCTGACACTGTCTCTAAAGGACTAAAAGATGACAAAGCAGGAAAGGTAATTCATGAGCAATTAATCAACTTAGGGCTTTCTAAAATTGATTATAGCGTTATTGCTGATGAGCCTAAAGAAATTGAAAACATCATTCAAATCAGTAAAGAGAAAGGAACACAATTGCTAATTTTCACCGGAGGTACTGGGCTGTCTGTTAGGGATGTAACTCCAGAGACTATAAAACCTTTACTAGACAGAGAGATTCCTGGTATTGCTGAATACATTAGAAATTACGGACAACAAAGAATGCCATATGCATTTCTTTCTAGAAGCATTGCTGGAACTATTGGAGGAATGTTGGTGATTACACTTCCCGGTTCAACAGGTGGGGCTAAAGAGTCTATGGATGCGTTATTCCCATATGTGATGCATGCGTTTAAGGTACTGAGGGGCGAGAGGCATGATTAAGCAGTGGCTATAGATTAATTTCCATTTTATTATCAAACTCCTCTATCACCATCATTTTATTGGCAAAAAATGCAAGGACCACAACTAGATAAATTCCATTGGCTGTATAAAGCATCCAATCCGGTTGCTTCATCAATATGACCACCAATGTAATTAAGAATATTCCTCCAAAAAGCACTACGTATTTCTTCCAGTCAAAATTATATTTCAATTTATAGATTCTTACCAAGTCTTCATTGATTCTCAATTCACAATCAAATGCAGTGAGTTGAGAATTGGAAGGAAATGTTTTAAAAGAATAAGTTTGACCATCCGCAGAAAATGACTGTTCACTTTTCATTTTCAAGGAACGCTTCTCAGATTGTAATGCACCTTTTATATAAATGCGCTGCATACCTGTATTACTCAGATGAATTGACACTTCTTTATCTTTGCTTTCAGAATAGTAAAGCCAAGTGCCTTTGAGTATTGAATAGGTTGCTTTTTTGTGCTGCATTAAGTTTATGTTGTGTCAAATGTAATATAAGTAATAGAAACAAAAAAGGGCTGCCAGTGCTTCCTACTGACAACCCTTGCGGATATTTTCTTAGACCTAGGTCTAGTTTCATTTTTTAACCTGAACACATTTCTCTCTGCGCTCGGACGTTTGTGGTCTCGGGATAACTCTTCAAAGTAAACTTTTAGAGCTACTCCTCTTACCCACTACACATCTCGCAGCTATCTGGATCATCCAAAGAACAAGCAATTTCTGCTAATCTTTCTTCTTCCGTTTTCGCTACTGGTGCAGCCATTGCTGATTTATCAATTGTAAATTTGATAGCATCAGTTGCAGCTTTAGTTCTAAGGTAGTACATACCTGTTTTAAGACCTGCTTTCCATCCGTAGAAGTGCATAGATGTCATCTTAGCAAAATTAGCATTCTCCATGAACAAATTCAATGATTGAGATTGGTCAATGTATGCCCCTCTATCTGCAGACATGTCTATGATTACTTTTTGAGAAATCTCCCAAGCAGTTTTGTATAGGTCTTTGATATTATCTGGAATCTCGTCAATGTTTTGAACAGATCCATTAGCAGCCATCAATTTGTTTTTCAATGAATCATTCCACAAACCTAATTTCACTAAATCTCTCAATAAGTGCTTGTTTACAATAATAAACTCACCTGACAATACTCTTCTTGTGTAGATGTTTGAAGTATATGGTTCAAAACACTCATTGTTTCCTAAGATTTGAGCAGTAGAAGCTGTTGGCATAGGTGCCAATAGTAAAGAGTTTCTTACACCATGTGTTTTCACTTCTTCTCTTAATACATCCCACTCCCATCTATTTGATGGAGTAACATTCCACATATCAAATTGGAATGTTCCTTCCGAGATAGGTGATCCTTTCCAAGATTCGTATGGTCCATTTTCAATAGCCAGATCTTTAGATGCAGTAACAGCAGCGTAATATATAGTTTCGAAGATTTCTTTATTCAATTGTTTTGCTTCCGGAGAATCAAAAGGGAAACGCATTAAGATAAATGCATCTGCCAATCCTTGCACTCCAATTCCAATTGGTCTGTGTCTCATGTTAGAGTTTCTTGCCTCTGGTATTGGGTAAAAGTTCTCATCAATTACTCTATCTAAGTTCTTTGCCACTCTGTAAGATACCTCAAATAACTTGTCATGATCAAACTGACCATCTTTCACAAATTTAGGCAATGCTACAGAAGCAAGGTTACAAACTGCCACCTCATCTGGTGCAGTGTACTCCATGATCTCAGTACATAGATTAGAAGACTTGATAGTCCCTAAGTTCTTTTGATTTGATTTTCCATTAGCAGCATCCTTGTATAACATGTAAGGAGTACCTGTCTCGATTTGAGATTCCAATATTTTAAACCAAAGATCTTGCGCTTTGATTGTTTTTCTTCCTTTACCTTCCGCTTCATACTTAGTGTAAAGCGCTTCAAATTCTTTACCATGTGAATCAGAAAGCCCAGGACATTCGTGCGGACACATCAAAGTCCAATCTCCATTATCTTCAACTCTTTGCATGAACAAATCTGGCGTCCACATAGCGTAGAACAAATCTCTTGCTCTTCTATCTTCAGCACCTGTATTTTTCTTCAGATCTAAGAAATCAAAAATATCTGCATGCCATGGCTCAATGTAAATAGCAAAAGACCCTTTTCTTTTCCCTCCACCTTGATCTACATATCTTGCAGTGTCATTGAATACTCTCAACATTGGAACAATTCCATTGGATGTTCCATTAGTTCCTTTGATATAAGTTCCTTTTGCTCTTACATCATGTATAGATAAACCTATTCCTCCTGCAGATTGTGAAATCTGAGCACAGTTTTTCAATGTATCGTAAATTCCTGAGATACTATCTTCTTTGGTAGTCAACAAGAAACATGAAGACATTTGAGGCTTCGGTGTACCTGCATTGAATAATGTTGGTGTAGCATGTGTAAACCAACCTTCACTCATATAGTTGTAAGTTTCAATTACAGACTCGATATCATCTTTGTGAATCCCTACAGAAACTCTCATCAACATGTGCTGAGGACGTTCTGTAACAGAGCCATGAGTTTTAAGTAAATAAGATCTTTCCAAGGTCTTGAAGCCGAAGTAATCGTATCTAAAATCTCTATCGTAAATTATTGTAGAATCTAAAACCTGTGCATTCTTTTGGATTGTCTCCCAAACATCGTCAGCTAATAAAGGCGCGGCTTCCCCCGTAACTGGATCAGTGTATTCGTACAACTCTTTCATTGTTTCACTGAAAGACTTTGTAGTATTCTTGTGTAAGTTAGAAACAGCAATCCTAGAAGCTAACAATGCGTAATCTGGATGCGTAATAGTATTGGTTGCAGCCACCTCAGCAGCCAAGTTATCCAATTCAATTGTAGTCACGCCATCATACAATCCCTCAATAACTCTCATAGCAACCTTTTCAGGTCCAACTAAAGGATTTAAGCCGTAGCATAATTTCTGAATTCTAGCAGTGATCTTATCGAACTTCACTACTTCTTTTCTACCGTCTCTTTTTATTACATACATACTTTTTGTGGTTTTTAGCTTTTTTTCTGATACACATTCAGAAAAATGGATTAATTAGTTAGTTATATTTTTTAGGTCAATTTTAAATTAAGGGTTGACATGACTACTACAGAAAATTCGGAATTTTTTAAACTATTAATTTTAAATCTATTAGATTAATTAATTTGACTCCCTTATTGGTGCGATAACTACTATTGGAGAGAGTACCATCTCCGATGAAGAAGGCATGGCAAATGTACGTGACTTTTTAAGCACAAAGAAACAGTCCGAAAATTATGCTGACCATGCTGGAGTGTATGAAACTCTGGGTGAAATTGGTACAGCTGCAGTTGCGATTTTAAAAGTTCCAAAAATAATGAAGTCAGCTGCGCTGTTTGGTAAAGTGGAAAAGATTCTGGGAAATAAATCTGCCCAATCTTTGCTGCCTTCGCAAGTCTCTATGTCCACTCGTGCAAAGAAAGTTGTCGATGCTTCTCTGGCAAATGTCGGAAAACAATCTGTGTCTGTTGCGGCTGAAACTTCGCCCGCTATGGCTGCGCTTATAAAGTCAGAGTGGAAAACAGATGCGATTGATGCTTTGAAACTCGGCCTTGCAACTGACGTAGCTATGGCAGGCACGTTGAATAAGTCCGATATATTTTTCTCTGAAGATATGACCTTCATGGAAAATGCGGCCATGTATTTAGTTCCTACGGGAATTGTGGCGGGCATTGCAGGTCGTCGAGGATATAG
>CAJYBK010000124.1 GCA_913064955.1 uncultured Flavobacteriales bacterium | reverse complement strand
AGAAGGAGACAAAGCAATTATCTCTGGTCCATACGGAGAGTTCTTTATTAATGATTCAGATGCAGAGATGTTGTACGTAGGTGGAGGAGCAGGAATGGCTCCAATGCGTTCTCACCTTTATGAATTGTTTAAGACTATTAAGACAGGAAGAAAAGTTACTTATTGGTACGGAGGTAGATCTAGAGCAGAATTGTTCTATATTCACTATTTTAGAGACCTAGAAAAAGACTTTCCAAATTTCAAATTCTATTTGGTTTTATCCAATGCAATGGAAAGTGATAACTGGAAAGTTATGAAGGATACTGAAGATACGGAAGGTGATGGTTTCGTAGGGTTTGTTCACAATGCAGTAATTGATCAGTATTTGACAAAGCATGAAGCACCCGAAGACATTGAGTTCTACTTCTGTGGACCTCCAATGATGAATCAAGCAGTTATCAAGATGTGTGACGACTGGGGTGTGCCACCAGAGAATGTTAGATTTGATGATTTTGGGGGGTAATCCATTTTCATTTCATGATATACAGAACCCATTGCAACATAGTTGTGATGGGTTTTTTTATTCTTAGAATCAGTAATAATTTATAAGATAATCAGGTTTTTATGGTTATCACATTGTTACTCTTTCCCAAAATCTTCCATTGTAATTACTCCGAAATCAAACGGAGTTTGAGTAGTTTCTTCATACTCGTCTACCTCACCATCACCATCTTCATCAAAAACGCTATGTCCTCCTGATACTGTTTCTACCAATTCCCAATTGTTTCCTCCCTCAGCCAGTTTAAATTTGTATCTCTCATACCATCTTTGTGAACTACCGCCATAATGCCCAACTTCAATTGTTTCTGGAGAGATTTCTAAGTATTCAAATGGATCCCCAAAAACTCCGCCACAATCTTGGCACATAACCACATGATCTGCTCTTGCGGATAGTTCATAGCCATTTTTTGTAGCTTTCAAGACGATAAGTGGTCTGGGAAGTTCCCAGATGTCTTCCTGAAGTTCCAAAGTATCTCTTAATATCATAACAATGTCATTTTTATCTACGCCATCCGGATAAATACGACCTTCCTTAATTTCCAAAATTTCATAGCCACTCGGAATGAATGCTTCATAGGGTTGCAACTCTTCGTACTTGCCATTTCTTAATTTCCAAGTAATGTAGTTGCCGGTTGGCTGAGAGTATCCCTTAAATTCTGGAATTTGAATGTCGCCATTTGGCAAAACAATAATGTCGAGCACTTTCATATCTCCATATATTTCCATCATATCGTAGTTCACATGTTTCTCACTTTGAGCATCAGGAAAAATATTGGCAGGTACAATTGCTTTTTTTGTGATTTCAACCACATCCACGCTATAATAAAAAGTGGGATTACTTGTTTTTCCTGCTCCTTTACAGATATAAATATCTTTACCCGAAATAGGCAGTTTAGCTATTTGATTATAAGAGGTGGCATTAATGTCGCCATCACCTTTCTTTTCTCTATCAATTGATTTATAAAAGATTGCACCAGTTGAAGCTTTCGAAAATTTCACATGTTCTACATTTACAAATGTACCTCCCATTCTTGTGTCCCACGATAGTATACCTATTACAGAATCTGCAGACCAGCAAACATTAAAGTTTTCTGGCTGGCAAGTACCGTTGTTGATCATAAACTTAGCGCATTTTGTGGCTAGTAAATCTACTTGACTACTGTAGGCCCATATCAACTCATCATTTTCTAATGAGTAGTCTGCATATTTTAAACTGTCCATTAGCGAAAGCAAACTATCCATTTTATCGCAGGGTGTGCTCATGACGGATTTACTGGTATTAGTGTCAATTTCTGAGTTTGATGACTCTTGTGGTTCTAACTTTTCTGCAGTTTCTTTAGGGTTGGAGCCTGAGCAAGAAGTTAAAAATATCAGAAGTATAAATGGAAATATTATTTTCATAGTGGTTAATTTACTATTTCAAAGGTTATAAAAAATCTTTAAATCGTAAGAAGTTATTTATTTTTCGTAATTTATTTATTCAAGAGCGAAGGAATTAAATGTAAAGCGCGTCTAACTATCTGTTAACTAAAATTATTACTATGAAGAAAATTATCTTTGCTCTAGCAGGGCTGATGCTAATGGGCTCAATCAAAGCACAAGGCTTTTATGATGAGAACACCGTGCAAACGATTGAAATTACATTTGCTCAAAGCAATTGGGATGCATTATTGGATGCAGAAAGGCTAGGTGCAGATGGCTATATTATGGCTGAAAGTGTATCAATCAATGGAACTGTCTTCGATAGTGTAGGGGTGAAGTATAAAGGAAATAGTACTTACAATGCTAATCAAACAAAGAATCCTTTCCACATTGAATTGGACACATATAAGAATCATATTTACGAAAATTATACTGATATCAAATTAAGCAATGTAGCTAATGACCCGTCCTTTGTAAGAGAGGTTTTGTCATATAAAATCTTAAGAAACTACATGCATGCTCCTTTATCCAATTACGCAAATGTAAGTGTCAATGGAACTTTGATTGGTTTATACAGTAGTTCGGAAGCAATTACGAAGAAGTTTGTGAAAAGTAGGTTTGATTCTAAAAATAATACGTTTGTAAAATGTAATCCTCCTGCTGGAGCGGGGCCAGGAACTTCTGATTATCCTAATTTGGCATATATTACGGCAGATTCTGCGGATTATTATGCTTCTTACGAATTGAAATCAGATTTTGGTTGGGATGAATTAATTAACCTTACCGATACCTTAGCAAATGATATCAATGATATCGAAGTCATTTTGGATGTAGACAGAGCGCTTTGGATGTTGGCTTTTGATAATGTATTAGTAAATCTAGATAGTTATATAGGAGAGTTTAAGCAGAACTATTATTTGTACAGAGATGATGAAGGAAAATTCAATTCAATTGTATGGGATTTGAATGAGTCTTTTGGAAGGTTCTCTATGACAGGTTCTGGTAATTTGAACAGTACCGCAGCCAAAAGCCAGATGAGTCACTTGCTTCATGAAAATGATGCAGATTTTCCTTTGATGCAAAAGTTGATGAGTATTCCAATGTACAAAAGAATGTATTTGGCTCATGTAAAAACAATTCTTTTGGAACAATTTGATAGTGGTAATTATTTTGCAGAAGGACAAGCATTGCAAACAATAATAGATGCAGATGTGCAAGCCGATCCTAATAAGTTTTTTACGTATGCCAATTTTACTGCGAACTTGACATCGGATGTCTCTAGCGGAGGTCCTGGGCCTGGTGGTGGTTCTGCCCCTGGTATTGCAAACTTAATGAATGCGCGATCATCCTACCTTTTGGGATTAAGTGATTTTACAGTTACTGAACCAACAATTACAAATGTGGTAGAATCTAGTTCAGCCATTGAGTTGAACGATACATTCACAGTTACTGCTGATATCACCAATGAGAATGTGGTTTATTTGGGATACAGAACGAATGAGTTCAGTCATTTCACAAGAGTATTAATGTATGATGATGGTGCACACAATGATGGCGCTGCAGGTGATGGTACTTATGGTGTTGACCTAACCATGTCTGATGTATATCTTCAGTATTATATATATGCAGAAAACAATGACATAGGGAAGTTTTCGCCTGTAAGAGCAGAGCATGAATTTCACACGGTAACTGCTAGCGGTCCCGTAGTTGGTGATTTAGTTATCAATGAATTAATGGCTTCCAACTTTTTAACTCAAGCAGATCAAGATGCTGAGTTTGATGATTGGATCGAATTATATAATAATGGGGCAAGTACGATTGATTTATCTCTGTATTATTTGTCGGATGATGTTTCGAATCTTTTGCAATGGCAATTCCCGGTGGGAGCAACCATTCCAGCAGGAGGGTATTTTATTGTGTGGGCCGATAACGATGTGCTCCAAACGGGTGCACATGCTAATTTTAAGTTGTCTTCTGGTGGAGAAACATTATTCTTGAGTGAAGGTAATGGCACTATTCTAGATCAAGTTACTTTTGATGCACAAACGACAGATATTTCCTATGGTAGATATCCAAATGGCACAGGAAGTTTTATAGAAATGATTCCTACCTACAACGCAGAGAATTCTAATAGTACTAGTTCTGTGGCAGTATTAAATCATGAATTAGAAGTGCTTATTTATCCTAATCCAGTTTCGGATATTTTGAATATTAAAGTGGTCAATTCGGAAGAAATGAATAACGTTAGAATTTTCGATATTTCAGGAAAACAGATGATGAATAAATTATTCCAAGGAAATATTTCGGTTAACCTAAGTGATTGGGCAAATGGAATCTATTTGGTGAAGATCGGAAGTAATACGATTAAGGTGGTAAAGCAATAAACATTAAGTTGATTATTTATATAGTCTCTATCGGTAAAAGCGGTAGAGACTGTTTTATACCAAACTATTGGAAATCATTTAATGTCAATCAATAAAAAAGGGGAACCATTTGGTTCCCCTTTTTTATATCATTTATGTAATAAAGTCTATACTTCTTCCTCTTCAATAATCTGATATGCACCAGATATAATTAGAGATTCAGCGGCTTTATATTTCATTTCTTGTGTTTCACCGTTTCTAAGGTTCAACACTTTTACTCTGTCATTTCGACCATACTTTTTGCTTGAAACAGCAGGTTTTTTCTTAACCGGTGGCGCACCTTGAGATTTAGCAGCAGCTTCTTCATTTTGACGTGTTGATTCTGCTAATTCTTCTCTGCCTGCACTTAGGTTGGAAGTGTCTTGTTGTTCAATCTGGCTAACTTTTCTTTGTTGTTGATTTTGTGTATTTTCTTGAGGAATTTGCACTTTGGTTAAGAATGATAGAATTTCTTTATTCATTTCATCAACCATTGCTCTAAACAAGTTGTACCCTTCTAGTTTATAA
Source organism: uncultured Flavobacteriales bacterium (assembly GCA_913064955.1). Lineage (GTDB taxonomy): Bacteria > Bacteroidota > Bacteroidia > Flavobacteriales_D > Parvicellaceae > Parvicella. The sequence goes on along the minus strand of CAJYBK010000124.1, from coordinate 4,915 downwards.
ATCAGGAGAGGATCCTTTTGTTCATACTGCGCATGATAAACAGATTGTTTTAAATCATCCATTTCTCTTAAATGATCTTTCCACTCGTTATCAATTAAGGCAAGTACAATTCCTTTCTCTAATTCCTTGATTACTTTAACACCTTTAGAATCATATGCTTCTTTTATGTCAACTCTAATCTGAACACCTTTTTTACCATCTGTAAAAGGAATAGATATTTTACCAGCTGCTTCTGCATGCTGGCTGTAAATATTCTCAATCACTTTAAAAATATTCTCTTGAATGATTTTCTTTTTCTTAGCATAATGCTCAGTAGCGGCATGATAAATTTTATCTATCATTTCTTGCGGCTTACTTTCAAAGAATTCAGCTTCAGTTACTGGAGATTCAATTCCAAAGTTTACAATTAAGTCATACTCCAAATCTTCTGCACTACTAATGTCGTGATGTTCTTTTACGATTGCTTGAGCTGTTTCGTAAAACATATTATCTAAGTCTAAATCAAGTTTATCTCCAAATAATGCATTTCTTCTTCTGGCGTAAATGGCAGTTCTTTGCGCATTCATTACATCATCAAACTCCAAAAGACGCTTACGTACTCCAAAGTTATTCTCTTCTACTTTTCTTTGGGCTCTTTCAATGGACTTAGATATCATAGAGTGAGAGATAACTTCTCCCTCTTTATGTCCCATTCTATCCATCATCTTAGCAATTCTTTCAGATCCAAAAAGACGCATTAAATTGTCTTCTAAAGAAACGAAGAATTGAGATGAACCTGGATCTCCTTGACGTCCAGCACGCCCCCTTAACTGTCTATCTACACGTCTAGAATCATGTCGCTCGGTACCAATAATAGCTAAACCACCTGCTTCCTTAACTCCTTCCTGTAATTTAATATCTGTTCCACGACCTGCCATGTTGGTAGCAATGGTCACCGTACCTGCCTTACCAGCTTCTGCAACAACTTCTGCCTCACTTTGGTGAAGTTTTGCATTCAGTACTTGGTGAGGAATTTTTCTATTCTTAAGAATTCTACTCAATAACTCAGAAATCTCAACAGAAGTAGTACCTACCAAAACTGGTCTGCCAGCATTTCTTAGTACTTCCACTTCATCTACGATTGCATTATATTTTTCACGAGCAGTTTTAAAAACTAAATCATCTTTATCTTCTCTCGCAATCGGTCTATTAGTTTTGACAACCACTACATCTAATTTGTAGATGTCCCAAAGTTCTTTTCCTTCTGTTTCTGCTGTACCGGTCATACCAGCTAACTTATGGTACATTCTGAAGAAGTTCTGTAGTGTAATAGTAGCATAAGTTTGTGTAGCTGCCTCAACTGTTACATTTTCTTTTGCTTCAATAGCTTGGTGTAATCCGTCAGAGTATCTACGTCCGTCCATGATACGTCCGGTTTGCTCATCAACAATTTTAACTTTATTGTCCATAACTACATATTCGACATCTTTTTCAAAAAGTGAATATGCTTTCAGTAATTGGTTAATAGAGTGAATACGCTCTGCTTTGGCAGAATAATCTGTAATCATCTCATCTTTCAAACGTGCTTTTTCCTCTGAAGATTTATCTGACTTATCAATGTCAGTCATGATATCGCCTATATCAGGAAGAATATAAAAAGATGGATCATCTGCACCAGAGATAAGGTCAATTCCTTTTTCAGTTAAATCAATTGAATTACTCTTCTCATCAATTGTAAAGAATAATGGTTCATCTGCCTTAGGCATTTCTTTGTTGTTGTCCTGCATGTAGAAATTTTCAATCTTCTGCATGTGCGTTTTAACACCAGGCTCACTTAAGAATTTAATAAGTGCTTTGTTTTTGGGAAGACCTCTGTAAGCTCTAAATAGTGCCAGTCCACCTTCATCCCAAAGTGTTTTTTGAACTTTTTTATCGACTCCTTCTTGCTCCGCTTGACTTAACTTTTGTTTTGCCTCGGTAAGGAATTGGTTAACGACTTTTTTCTGAGCGTCTGCTAGTCTTTCAACTTTAGGTTTAAGTCCAACATACTCTTGAACATCTCCATTAGGAGTAGGTCCAGAAATGATCAATGGAGTTCTTGCATCATCAATCAATACAGAATCCACCTCATCAATAATTGCAAAATGGTGCTTCGTTTGAACTATGTTTTCTGGATTACTTACCATGTTATCTCTCAGGTAGTCAAATCCAAATCCATTGTTAGTTCCAAATGTTATGTCCGCTCTATATGCGTTTTTACGTTCTGGAGTATTAGCTTCATACTTATCTAGACAATCCACACGTAATCCGTGGAATTCATACAAAGGCCCCATCCATTCGCTATCTCTTTTTGCTAAGTAATCATTCACCGTAATAACGTGAACACCTTTGCCTGCTAACGCATTTAAGTATACCGGTAATGTAGCAACCAAAGTTTTACCTTCACCAGTTTGCATCTCAGCAATTCTTCCTTTATGAAGTGCTGTACCTCCCATTAATTGGACATCATAGTGAACCATGTTCCAGTTTACTGGTGTACCAGCTGCATCCCATGATGTTTGCCATGTAGCCTTGTCTCCTTCTATAGAAACGTGATCTCTTTGTTCGTCAAAAAATCTATCAGTGTCATTTGCATCAACAACCAAATGGTCATTTTCCGCAAACCTTCTAGAAGTTTCCTTAATTACAGCAAAAGCTTCAGGTAGAATTTCCAGTAGAATTTCTTCTAATTTTTCATCACTTTCCTTTTGCTTCTTTTCAATGACTTCGTAAACACCTTCTTTTTCCTGAATGCTTGTTTCAGAATCTTCTCCTTTTTTTATTAAAGAAGCAATTTCATCATCAATATCTTTAGTGTATTCCTTAATCCTAGCCTTAAATTCTTGTGTTTTATTTCTTAATTGATCGTTACTCAAAGATGCTAACTTCACATACTCATCATTGACTAAACCAACGTATGGTTCCAATTCAACAAGGTCCTTTTTGTTCTTATCTCCGAAAACTTTTTGTAATAATCCTTTAAACATAATGTCTCTATTCTTTGTAACCCACAAAAGTAGATTAATTGTTGTTTTTTTTGTGCTTTTTTTAAAATTTATTTCTAAATCCAAATAGCATAAATTTGGAGTCACAAACTGTACCTTTTTACTTTTGGTGTCAATTTGGCGTGTGAAAAACAAAATATAGCCAACATAGCAAGACAAAAAGGCTGTATGTGATAGTTTTGTTAGACTTTCTAATTTGTAATCTGGGCATTATTTTTGTTATTTCGGGGTTATGAAAAAAATGGTATTTATCTTTTTGTTTTTTGCGAGTATGTTATGTTCGGGACAGGAGGGTAATAAAGGTTTGCTTTCGGATTTGCTTTTACAGAATTATTTATCGCTAGGAAATGATATTAATCAGGAGGGTATTTATTCAAACCAATGGGTCAATACTGGCCAAGATCCATACGCTGTAAAGACAATAACTGCTGAAGCTTCTAATATTAAAGGATTGCAGTTTAACTTTAAAGTGTCGTCCGTTAAAGTAGATGATAACTTCATTACTTCGGAACTAACCAATCAACTGCATACAGGGAAGGTTTACAGAATTTCAATCGCTGTTGCTAAAGACAAGTTTTCTGGATTTGGACTTAGAGAATTAACCGCTATTTTTTCCACAACTTATATGTCTGATCGCGGATTTCGATACTATGATAATTGGCATAATTCGGTTACGTTTAGTCTTGATAGTGTTCAAGCAGGTGGGAATTTCGTCACTTTATCAGCTGATTATATTTCACAAGGAGGAGAAAAGTATGTTCACTTTGGAAGCATCAATCAAGAGTTTAAATTCCTTGAGACTACCAAGTACAATCTTATGCTTGCTGACGCTTCCTATAAACAAGGTGTTTATAATTCCGTTTATTATGTTTCAAGAATGACAGTGAATGAAGTTGGAAGGAATGAAAATTCGAATAATGTTATGACTGGAAGTAACTATCATGACTTATCAAATTACAAGGAGAACTTAATTGTTAATGGGGGATTTGAAAATACTTTGCCTGATCACATGCAATCCACTTATTCCGGTAATTGTGGAAGTCTTATTGCTCCCTTTATTCATTCTGTTAATGGTTTTTCACCTAGGGTTATTCAATCAGATAGCAATGATTATAGAAGTGTTTATCAAACGGAATCCCTTCCATATATGGGTAATTCTTTAGCCAGTTTAAAAGCTATAGCAACGAATGAAAACCATGTTTATCAGAAGCAAACTTTTCTTCAGAAGGGTCAGGACTACAATACTTTACATATATACGAGAATGCTCCAGTCAATGATTCCATTCCACTTTTTAAAAAAGGTGCTGTAATTGTGTTTTCCTTAAGCCAAGAATTAGTTAAAGATTCTACGTATAGTTTAAGTTTAATGATGAAAATGGACCAAGGAGCTAGTTATGGAATAAGTTATCTAGGTGTTCATTTATTAAAAGAATTTCCAACAAATATTACCGAAGATTTTTGGAACAAAGTGCCAGAAGAAGTGTTACCTATTGAAGATCTCTCTGTTGAAAGTAATTGGGTGGAGAAACAAATTTTAATCCGGGCCAAAGGTGGTGAGAAATTCATCGCTTTGGGAGCAGTTTATCCTAGTTATAACCTAATTAAAAATAAGAACTTTAAACCTGTCGTCTTATCAGATTGCGGTCCAAATGATGCTTATTGTTTGGATAGGAGGGTGGTGTATCGAGATTCTTTGTTTGCAAATTATTATTTAGACAATATGGTTTTTTTACCCATAAGTAAATATCAAAATAACCCATCTGCTATTTATTCAAAATCACCGAATCAAGTTCAGGTAATTTACACGCCACTTTTAAAACAAGATGATTTGTTAGATTCATCTCTTCTGAATGCGAAGGAGGCATTGGTAAACAGTTTGAATGTTTTAAGAG
>CAJYBK010000123.1 GCA_913064955.1 uncultured Flavobacteriales bacterium | reverse complement strand
TTGGTAGATTCAGTATCTAAACGTTACAGTATGTGTGGGGGTAGAGTAGGGGCATTAATCTCAAGAAACAAAGAAGTAATGTCCATGGCTTTGAAGTTTGGTCAAGCAAGATTGTCTCCGCCAACATTCGGGCAAATTGCGGGAGAAGCGGCTTTAGCAACTCCGCAAAGTTATTTTGATGAAGTAAGCGCAGAATATGTAGAACGTAGAGATATTTTGGTAGATGGATTAAGCAAAATCCCAGGAGTAACTTGCCCAAAGCCAGGTGGTGCTTTTTACGCTATTGCTAAATTACCTATAGACAATTCAGATAAATTCTGTCAATGGTTATTAGAAGATTTTGAATACAATAACGAAACTGTGATGATGGCGCCAGCTACAGGGTTTTATGCTACTAAAGGATTAGGGACGCAAGAAGTGAGGTTGGCATACGTACTGAACAAAGAATCATTGGTAAAGTCTGTAAAGTGTTTGGAAGAAGCATTGAAAGTTTATCCAGGAAGAACGATCTGAGATAGGAAATCAGAAAGGTGAAATTTGAGATAGGAAATTTGAACTTTTGAAATTTCGACAGGAGTGGAGAAATCTTACTTCTAATTGAATGATAGATTTATCGGTTACGCAAGCTACAGTCGAAACTTTAGTAAAAACAAGACTTAGTCAGTTCGGATGTCCGGAAGACCATCAGGATGTATCGAGAACGGACGCCAAATTGAATTAATAATCCTTCGTCCTTTGTCGAAGAGTCGATTGTCCTTTTAAAACTAAGTACTAAGAGTCAAGAATTAAAAATTAAAAAAATGAAATTCGGAGTCATACCGCACATAAACGATATAGACTTTACCTTGCCCAAGATAGATTCCAATTATCTTGTTTGCCAAGAACCTATTCCATATAAACAAGTAGAGTTTAGACTAGGCGCGCCTGTGTGGGCTGATAAAAATTATGTAGGAACACTCTTTCCACCCAAAACACCACAACGCTTATTCTTGCATGCCTATGCCAAGCAGTTCAATAGCATTGAGGTGAATGCAACGCGTTTTGGTTCTCCAAAACCACACATCATAGACCGTTGGAAAGATAGTGTTCCTGGAGATTTTAAGTTCTCCTTGAAGATTCCACAAGTGGTTACTCACCGCAAGGATATGAATGAATATAAAGCACGCGTGCGATTGGATGAATTCTTTGTAGCGTTAGATAGGTTAGGGTCACACAATGGCGTTTCCTTTGGCGTGATGCCTAATTATTTGCGTTACGAACATATAGATAAATTACAACTGTTTGTAGAACACTTACCTAAAGATGTACCTTTTGCCATAGAACTGAGGGATCCTAGTTGGTACACTAAAGAATCAATCGAGGATTGGTACAATCTCTTCAAAGAAAACAATATCATTCCCATTAATACCGCAACATACGAAAGAAGAGAAGTTATCCAACTAAAACTCACCAACGAACACCTTTTTGTGCGCTACGTAGGCCGTTTTGCACATCCATCAGATTTACTCCGCATAGACAATTGGGTAGCCCAAATCAAAGCCCTCATAGATGCAGGTGCTACTCGTCATGTATGGTTCTACGTGCATCAGCCTGGAGAAAATAGACAATGGGTAGTAGATTTCTTCAATACTTTTATTGATAAGTTAAATGCCGAAATGGGATTGGAATTGAAGAGGTTGGAAGAGCATGGTGGGATGTTTTGAAGAGAATTTATTTAGATTTAAAAACCTTCTTATAAGTAGAAACTACATCAAAAAAGTAAATTAACTTCAAAGTAATTCTATTTCTTTGGTCTTCTTCAATAACGGATCCTAGATTTCTAAAATAGGGTAACTCCACATTTTGATCGTCCCGTTGTAGATTGTTTTTATAGACAATGTTTAAAAAACTACCAGGTGCAAATTGCCATGCGAAAATCAAGTCAGTGTTAAAAGCGTTAAAGTTGAAGTCTGAATTTCCAGTAAATTGTGTGTCTTTAACAATATATCCATCTGCATCTAAGTCTCCATAATAGGCATAAGTACCATTGGACCAATAATGTCTTATTCTTAATGTTAAGGATAGATTATTTCGAAACAAATACTTCCCTTGTAGGATGTTTACTACAGTTTTGACATCCCTTACACCATATTTAGGCTGGTTGTAATAGTATCATGCAAACCACACAGCATCTTTCAGGATATAGTAGCTAGAGGATGGTCTGAAAGTCAACTTGTCGCTTATTCTAATGATTGGCTCAGCACTAACTTCAAAATAACTATTTGCTATATAGTTAGTAAAATAAGCATAGCCGTAACCTATTTCTCCATCAAAAGCGAAACGTTTTCTATAGTCTGAGGAGATACCAATTCCGTTGTAATAATACTCTTGAGAGACAAAGTTTTGACCTTCAACCCTTGATTCAAATTGGTCTATGCCATCTCCCACTTGAGAACTCATGTTAATGTAGTAGGAGTTAAAACTAGGAAAAGTAAAAAAGTACCGAGCATCATAATTTTTTCTTAAAATCTGACCAGTAGAATAATTTTGGTCTATGCTAAAATTGATTCGATTGTAACTGTTGTTAAGTATCCAAAATGGATTGTATTTATTGTATTGTAGGTTGATTGCGTGTGTGCGTATATTGTTTTGGAAATTAACGCCTAAATCATTTGGGTTAAATTTGGGAGATTTGTTCTCACTGGACAAGGCGTATTTAAAATTTCCTTTGATTTTACCTATGCTTAATGCATAACTGAGTCCGTCAGTTTCATTGTTTTTTATAATTGTACCTAACATGTTACTGTCTCGTTGAGAAACTTTAATATTACCTGAAACATTGTAGGTAGAGTTCTTTGATATCAGATTAAGTCCTAAAGCCGAGACATTGGCATCAATGTCACTGCCCATCCTTGTAGTGTTTAAGTTAATGAAGTAAACGGAACTGTTGTTTTTTAGATTTTGGTCAATAGAAATGATATTGTAATTAACCAATGGATTGGTTTGAACTTCTCTGCTTGTTCCTGTCTCAAGATTCTGCACTGTTGCGTTGGTTGGTGCTGTAATGGCGTTCATTACACCAACTGCCAATCCTTTTTTATTTCTGCCAGATATTTTCGCCACATTGATCAATCGGGAAGTGATAGGGTTGTCTGCAACGATTTCATTAGAATCTAATGAGTTGGAAACGGCACCGTAATTAATTGGTACGCCACCTATTCTTCTAGAGTAAAACAAATCTCCTCTATTGAATAATTCCACACCTTCCTGAAAGAACGGACGCTGCTCATCAAAAACTACTTCAAATGCTCCTAAGTTTTTGACAATATTGTCAGAACGAACTTGAGAAAAGTCAGGTAGTAGCGTCATATCTAGGGTATAACTCTCATTCAATCCTAATTTAAGATCTGCACCAGCACCATAGCCAAATGAGTTGCCATTTTTGGAAAATTCCGTGAAAGAAGAAACGTATGGAGATAAAGATAGTCTTAAGGGGTCTTCGATGTTATTTAAGCCTTCTAAGGCCCCCCAGTAGTTTAGTTCTGTTTCTACATTTTTAGGGACTAAACTCCATTGTAATGTTGTTCTAGAACGTCTTAGTTCTCTTTCAAATTGAATTTTCCACATCTGTTCTGCCCCTTTTGGGAAACGAATAGCATAGTAGGGGATTCGTATTTCAACAGTCCATCCAGTCTCAGTAATCTGCACAGCACTTTCCCAAACAGCGTTAAAGGAAGGATCTGATATTCTAGAGTCAGATTGAACCCCAGATGCAGATACTTTGAACGTAAACGCATCGAGCATTTTATTGTAAGGGTCAAAAGAAACGGTAAAAAGATCCGCGTTCAAATTGTCATCTCTTTCGCCTAATTGTGTTAAAATACTATCAGGTTGGTCATCATAACAATGAGCCAATACATAAATGCAATTATCATCATACAATGTTTTTACCTCAGTTTTATATAAAGGCAAGTTACCTTCCGTTGGATTTAGTTCTAAAAAGTTAGTGGCTATGGATGCATTAGACCATTCTTTTTCATTTGCAAAGCCGTCAATGGCAATGTCGCTAGTCACTCTAAGTGCCCTAAGTTTTTTGTCTTGTGCAGCACCGTGAAAACATAAGAATGCGAAGAATATGATTAATCCAATTTTCAATAAAACAAATTTCTTGCAAATATACTTGTGGCAAGATGAATTCTAAACAGATTATTTTGTTTTTTGTTTTAGTTTAAACAAAACTGATAAATACTAAGACCATTAATATGCTGAATAGCGATATAGTGAAGGTTTGAATTAAACGCTAAATACCCCCTGGTAAAAGCGTAATGTATTTTTAAAATAGTTTTGTGACTCCAACTTAAAGCCGGCTTCTTTAATAAGTATATCGGTGTCTCTATTAATGTTACAGCCATCTCCAACAATTTTCCAAATAGGGTTAATTATATTGTAACATTCTATTAGGATTGCTTTCTGCATGTATGTGTTCCAAAATAATTAGTTTACCGGTTGGCTTGAGCCATTGTTTAAATTTCTTCAAAGCCAGCTGAGGATCTGGAATAGTGCATAATACTAGGGTGCAGACGACATAGTCTAAGGAGTGCTTGGGGATTATTTCAGTTAAAGCCTCGTCTGTTACGCCTAAATTATAAGCGGTGATGTTGTCTTTTCCTTCCATCTTGGCTTTTGCTTTCAATAGCATGTAAGCAGAAGGCTCTACTGCTATTACTTGCGCTTTCATACTGTAATATTCAAAATTTACTCCAGTTCCTGACCCCACATCTAGAATTTCTCCTTTTAAATCCCCAATTAGTTCAGTTCTAATGGAATGTAATGACTTTTCGATGCCAGTCATAAAGGAATCATATTTGGACGCAAAAAGTTTCTTGTAGAATTTCATTTCGTTAACTTTTTTGTGGACATGTTCTGTCTAAATAATATTTCCAAATGGTTGTATAATTCAGGGTGCTTTTTCTTTAGCAATTTGGGACGTTCAAAGAAATATTCACTGGCCACAGAAAAGAATTCAGCTTGGTTAGTCCCTCCGTAAGGGTTAATGTCAGATTCTCCTTCATAAATCTCATCCATTTTTTTATTCATAAAATCCATCCAAGGTATCGCATATTGTTTGTTCATCAGTATTTCTGGAATACCGTCTATCGCACCATCTTTTTTATCAATTAAATGCACAAACTCATGAATGGCAGTATTCTTTTTATCTGTTTCATTTTCAAAACCATGTATCAATGATTGCTTTGACAAAACCATATGGCCTTCCAAGTATGAATTTCCAACCATTCCCATTATTTTACGGTCTTTACCGTCTGTCTCAAATTTATCATTAAACATTGTAGGATAGATCAATACCTCTTCTAGATTATAATATTTCCAATTGTCAAAACTAAATATAGGAATAATAGCACTTGCGGCCACTAATATTCTATCCAAGTCGCTGATTTCAGTTCTAACACCAGAAATGGTGCAGTTTAATAGAAATTCATGGATTTTATATTCAAACCGTTTTTGCTCATCTTCAGATAATGCTCGATAAAACATAACTTTATCATTCAGAATTACCTTCCATTTCAATGGGAATGAGTCACTAGGTGATATCCATTTTTTTTCTTTTTTTGGATTCATTTTAAAAATTAAAAATCCAATCAATAGTATTGCTATGGCGGCTATTATTAAAGGCATAAAGAATTTCTTTTATTAAGATTACTTTGTTTCATATATCTAAAAAAATACTTTCAGTTCTCAATTTTGGAATCGTTTAAAAACTTAGTGCCTGCAAATAGTCACCAAGTAAGTCCTCCAAATTCTCCACTCCATCCAATTGATCATACTGAACATCTTCGGCATATAGTTGCGCCAATTGCGCTTCAGATAATTGAATCTTAAAAACAAAGGCTTTATAAGCATCATCTAATAAACCTGTGGGATTGACTACAGAAAGTGAGCCATTAACAATCTCAGCAGAAGCTACCGCATTGATTTCGTTCAGTACATGAATGATTTCCGGTGCAAAAACACCGTAAGAAGAGTGGTAGAACTCTGCAAACCCGCCATTGGTGACAGACTGGTTCATCTTCACGATTAAATAAACCATTTTCTCTGCAGTAGTTAATTCACCAACTTCATGATACCATTGTTCCCAACTTTCCAAATCATAACTAACACTTTCTAATTGTCGCTCTGCGGAACTATACAATCTGCTAATTAATGTTCTATTAGAAATTTGCTCCATAATTGTTATTTGCTATTGGTTGACTTAAAAGCAGGTTGAGATAGTACAAGATAAAAATTATCAAACTCTAAAGCCAAACACGCATACGTCATCAGTTTGCTCAATATCTCCTTTCCATTCATGAAAGGTTTGTTCAAGCGAGTTATTATTGTTTAAGGATTTGTCAGAAAGTGAAGTAATTAGTTCGTAGAATTTCTTTCTGCCGAATTTTTTGGTGCTAGGTCCCCCAAATTGATCAAAATAACCATCAGTGGAGAGAAAAACGAGGTCATCCTTTTCTACTTTAATGATGTGATTGGTAAAAGGTGTAATTTGATCGGAATAGGCTACATGTTCCCGATCTGCTTTTATGACAATTAATTCATTAATTCTTACTATGTAGCAATTATTATGTGCTCCAGAGAAGTAAATCTCGCTTTTTCCCTCATTATAAACTACCCAAGATACGTCCATTCCATCGTGTATGGCTTCTTCTCCATGCCTAAAAAGATTTTGAATAGCATCTCTACAAAAATCTAACGCCATTGCAGGATTGTGAATTTCTTTGTTACTAAAAGTTGATTGAATAATAGTACTACAAGTAATGGCTAATACTGCTCCAGGCACACCATGTCCAGTGCAGTCAGCAACAACTATAGAGCGCAGTTCTGTACCATCATTCATTCTAATTTTACTAATGTCATAAAAGTCACCTGAAACTATTGATTTAGGTAGGTAAAGTAAGCAGTAATCATTAAACAAATCACTAATTTCAGAATCCTTAGTAAGTGTAGCTTGTTGTATTCGTTTGGCGTAATTTATGCTATCTGTGACTTCTTTACTTTTTATTTTAAGTTCAATTTCTGCATTTTTTTGATTAGTTATATCTGTACATATACCAGAATTTTGAATCGTTTCTCCCTCTTGGTTTACTATTGGAAAAGAACTTTCATTAATCCATTTTATTTCTTCATTGATAATAATCCGGTATTCAATGTTGTATGGACGTCCAGCGTTAACTAACTTAGTTGCTCCTAGGTAAACATTAAGGTCATCATTATGAATCTTAATGAGATCTTTGTGTGCTCCAGAATAGAATTTTTGATCTGATACATTGTATAAAGTTTTACAATTTTCACTTATAAAATTATATTTCTTTTCTTTGATGTCATACAAATAAAATGTGCTATTTATTGTATTTGAAATCTGCTTAAATTGACGTTCACTATCTGCTAATTTACTTCGAAATTCTACCTCACTTGATATATCCTCACTTACGGCAATATACTCTAATAGGTCACCATTTTGGTCCAGGATAGGTGAGATATACAGACGTGCCCAAAACGATGATTTATCTTTTTTGTAATGCACAACATCAATGTTTAATGCTTGCTTCCTTTGGAAAACGGCTTCATCAATTTTTACAACTTCAGTTAGATCGGTAAGTGGACCGGCCATCAGTTCACTAGCTTTTTTACCGTATGCTTCATCTTTAGTGAAGCCCAACATTTGCTCAAATCCATCATTTACCCATCTAATTTTGTCATCCTTTCCGATTATACTTACTGCTTGCGGAAGGCTATTGATGGATTTTTTAAGCGAGTTTAATTCTTTGTTTTTACTGTATATAATTTCACGTTCCTTGTCCAGAATAAGCAAAATCCTCTGATTTTCTTTTGAAATCTTATAGGTGTATATAAAAATAAAAGCCGTTGCAACGAATGCACCTGTGATAATTAATACTACAAACCATTTAAAGGTTTCAATACTTAATTTCCTATTCAATAGGCTAAGTCCATTTTCTACCGAAACAAAATACGCTAATACAGCAACACAACTTAATGATAGCAGCTGAATAATTAGAACTTTTAGTGCGGAATTGGATTTCATTTGGATAAATATAGAAAATATTAATTAGGTGGTATTCGTAATTAGACAAATCGTCTGGTTTATACGATTACATACTATTAAGTCGTATAATTTATTTATACCTTTTCCGCAGTTTGAGCGTCTAAAGTCCGGTAACAAATTTTCCAAAAACCGCCTTATGCTTCTCTAAATCCATGTCAGCAGAAAGCGCCACTCTTGCAATATAATCTTTATCTCCTTCTTTGGTAGTACCCTGGGTAGAAGTAGCTGGAATGGTCCAGTAACAACCTTTCAATTGCCCATAACTAACACAGTACTTACTTTCAGTAGGAATCTCCGTAATCATCAAGTTAATCAACTTAAGGTTTAAGGCTCTTTTGTAATTCTCTCTCTCGTCATGAGTATCTCCTTTGGTAGGCAGATCTAGTGAAAATACAGAAGGTGTAAATCCTTGCGCAGCCAATTCCTCAGATACAAAGTTGATTTTAGCAGTTGGAAGCGTCTCCTTGATGTAATTAACAAACTCACGCGTGTTTTTATAAGCATCGGCAATTCTTTGATTCATTGATGGCATTTGCTTTGCCAAGATTTCATATTGAAGATCTGTCGCTTCGTTATCACATACCGTAAGGTGTAATTCAATTTTGTCGATTAAGTCATTGGTCTTTTTATTTCCTACACAATAACCAGCGGTACATTTTCCTCCACTTGGGAATTTGGACCCACTAGCATAAGAGATAGTTCTAACAGAAGCTAGTATTTCAGATTCACCTAGGAATAAAACATTTGGACAAAAAGTTTGGTCTAATATAAATACAGGATCAATAGCCTTTTCACCTGTTGAAGTAGTTCGGACTTTGCTTAAAGCATCTCTTAATAAGTCCATATCTGGAACTTCTACTCTTGGGTTAGTAGGAATTTCCGCAATGATATAAGGGATAGCATCTTCTAATGCTAATTTCGATAATACTTGCTCAACACTTTGCACCATATCATGATCACCATCTACTGGTAAATCGACTACTTCCACATTTGGAAGGCAGGCTGCCACTCGTCTTGCTTGATCATTGGTGCCTCCGTAACAGTTAGGAGGTACAACAAACTTGATAGCTTTCCCTTTATGGTGCTCTTGTGCATGATCAATTAATCCCATCATAATGGCATATTGCACAGATAATCCACTAGAACCAACTAATGCTTTGGTAGGCGAACCTGTTATGTTTTTAATTGAGTCTACCGTGGATGCTTTGTCTGCTATTCTTGTACTAGTCTGAGTTGCAACTGCTGAAGAATCAACTAATGTTTTTAATACAGCTAAGCAATTTACTGGGGTCATTGAAATAGTTTCCCTTCTTCTTACATGCTGAATTTCTGATACATAACTTTCATTTGCTTCTCCGTTAACCAACAGTATACTTCCGTAGTTTGGATGTATATTGATGATAAAGTCAATATTTGCATTGGCTTCAAACGAGCAGAAATCCGCTTGTCTTGACAGGAAGATGGTACTACCTTCAAACTTTGATATAGTTGCAGTATTATCTACTTGCTTTAATTCAAAGTTGTATCCGTAGGTATCTTTGATTACTTCCGTGTTGAAAAAGTGGGGTAGCGAACCTGTATAAAGAATTTGAGTTTTTTTGTTTGTCAATAAGTTCTTTCTAAGTACCGCCAAAATTGGTGTGACTTTAGAAGAAAAACTTATTACATTTTGTGACTTCGTATTGTTTAAACCTGCAATGGCCCATTCTAAGATACAAGACAATGGATGTC
>CAJYBK010000122.1 GCA_913064955.1 uncultured Flavobacteriales bacterium | reverse complement strand
CGATGACATGTTAGTCAGCTACTGTAATCACACCTTTTGTGGGACTAATTGTATATTATCCGTGTTCTATAATATTAAAAGGTCCGCCATGAATAATAGCGGGATTACCTTCTAATGTCTGAACCAAGTTAGGCTTGATAGCATCTTTCAAAAGAATAGACATCGCATCTTGTGCTTTTAAGTCTCTTGCATAAATTGGTTTTTTGTCAAAGGTGAAACCAATAAAAATGTTTCCTAATCTAGTTTTAAGATCTGCAAAATTCTCAGCCATACAAAGAATAGCCATTACCTCTGATGCAGGAGTAATATTAAAGCCATCTTCTCTAGGAATTCCATTTGGCGTACCACCTAGTCCAATTGTTATTTGTCGCAAAGCACGGTCATTCATGTCCATGACACGTTTCCACACAATAGTTCTTGGGTCAATACCTAATGACCTTGTCTTACTTTGAATGTTATTATCAATTAAAGCAGAAAGTAAATTGTTTGCTTTTTCTATAGCAGAGAAATCTCCAGTAAAGTGAAGATTGATATCTTCCATCGGAACAACTTGTGCAAAGCCACCGCCAGCAGCGCCACCTTTCATTCCGAAAACAGGACCTAAAGAAGGTTCTCTCAAA
The DNA here is from genome assembly GCA_913064955.1 of uncultured Flavobacteriales bacterium. GTDB lineage: Bacteria > Bacteroidota > Bacteroidia > Flavobacteriales_D > Parvicellaceae > Parvicella. Next base: position 9,261 of record CAJYBK010000122.1, on the reverse strand, counting down.
ACAACAGTGGTTTTCTTACCAATTTTATTCAAACCTTCAGTTAGTCCAATAGAAGTTGTGGTCTTTCCTTCTCCAGCAGGAGTAGGTGTAAGAGCAGTAACTAAAACAAGGTTAGATTTTGCAATTTTTTCTTCATTGATAAAACTCAAAGGAAGTTTTGCTTTGTACTTGCCGTACATTTCTATATCATCTTCTTCTACATTTAGTTTGGAAGCGATTGCTCTTATGTGTTGTAATTTTGCTGCTTGAGCAATTTCTATATCTGAAAAGTTGTGTGTAGTTGGTTTTGCCATAATTAATAAGTCATTTTTGTTTTGACGATAGCGAAGATAATAAAGATATCTAGAATTTGATTCTTGATTTTAACTAAGTTCAAAGCATGAATTTTCTAAATTTTATTTAGTAGACAGAAATCAGTAAATAAAAGTTATGCTTGCATACTAAATCCAAATAAGATACTTAATTTTGTCCCATTATCATTTTTCAGAAATAAGAAAACATAAAAAACCAACAATTTTAATGAAAATCAAAAAGGTTCTTGTAGCCAATCGAGGAGAGATTGCGATTAGAGTATTGCGATCATGCGCAGAGTTAAATCTAAGCACAGTAGCTGTTTATACCTATGAAGATAGGTATTCTCAACACAGATATAAAGCAGATGAAGCATATCAGTTGGGGGGTGAAGATGAACCTCTCAAGCCTTATCTTGATATTGATGAAATAATTTCACTAGCGAAGGAAAAATCAGTGGATGCAATTCATCCAGGGTATGGTTTTTTATCGGAGAATAAACACTTTGCAAAGCAATGTGAAGAAAACGGAATAATCTTTATCGGACCCAGGTCTGAAGTCATTGAATCTTTAGGAGATAAAATCACGGCAAAGAAAATTGCAATTGATGCCGATGTTCCAGTTATTCAAAGTAACGAAACTCCATTGGATACTAAAGAAATCGCAAAATTAGAGGCCGGAAAGATTGGATATCCGATAATGCTTAAAGCTGCTTCTGGTGGTGGTGGAAGAGGAATGCGTATTCTAAGATCTGAAAGTGATTTGGATGCGTTTTTTGATTCAGCAAGAAATGAGGCATTAAAAGGTTTTGGAGATGGTACGATGTTTCTAGAGAAATATGTAGAGAATCCAAAACACATTGAAGTTCAAATTGTAGCAGATAATCACGGTAATGTTCGTCATTTATTTGAAAGAGATTGTAGTACTCAAAGACGTCACCAGAAGGTAGTGGAAGTTGCTCCTTCCTATAATTTGAATGAAGATGTTAAGAATAAGTTGTATCAATATGCATTAATTATAGCAGGAAAAGTTAATTATAATAATGTTGGAACAGTAGAATTTTTAGTTAGCCAAACTGATGAGATTTTCTTCTTGGAAGTAAACCCAAGAATTCAGGTGGAGCATACAGTTACTGAAATGGTAACAGGTGTTGATTTAATAAAATCTCAAATATTTATTGCTGGAGGCTATAGGTTAGATGAAGAGCAAATAAAGATTTACAATCAAGAAGATATCAAATGTACTGGTTATGCTATTCAGTGTAGAATAACCACAGAGGATCCAGAAAATGATTTTACACCGGATTATGGAACCGTAACCACTTATAGAAACGCTGGAGGAAATGGAATAAGACTGGATGAAGGCTCTGTTTATCAAGGTGTGAAAATAAGTCCTTTCTTTGATTCAATGTTGGTGAAAGTATCTGCTTCAAGTAGGACTTTGGATGGCTCAGTTAGGAAAATGACCAGAGCATTGAAAGAGTTTAGAATCAGAGGCGTAAAAACAAATATTCAATTCTTACAAAATTTGATCAATCATCCTGCATTTAAAGCGGGTGAAGTGAATGTCAACTTTATTCAACAGACGCCTGAGTTATTTGTATTTAGGCAATCTAAGGATAGAGCTACGAAAGCTATAAACTTCTTAGGAGATATTATTGTCAATGGCCATCCAGATGTTAAAGTGAAGGATGATAAAAAGGTTTTTAGAAAACCTCAATTCCCGACTTTTGAAAAAGGTCTGTTTTATCCAAAGGGAACAAAAGATCTATTGACGGAACTAGGACCCGATGGATTTAGTAAATGGTTGAAAGATGTAAAGAAAATTCAATATACAGATACTACTTTAAGGGATGCTCATCAATCTTTGTTGGCAACACGTATGAGGAGTTATGATATGTTGAAAGTGGCTGAGAGTTTTGCTAAGAATCATCCTAATACTTTTAGTATGGAAGTTTGGGGTGGAGCAACATTTGATGTGTGTTTGAGATTTTTGAATGAAAACCCATGGAAAAGACTAAGAGATATTAGAGCTGCAGTACCAAATATTTTATTGCAAATGCTTTTAAGAAGTTCTAATGCAGTGGGCTACACATCTTATCCTGATAATTTAATTGAAAGATTTGTTATTAAATCTGCAGAGAATGGGATTGATCTTTTTAGGATTTTTGATTCTTTGAACTGGGTGAAGTCAATGGAGCCAAGTATTAAGTATGTAAGAGAAAAGACAAACTCATTGGCAGAAGCTTCAATAAGTTATACTGGAGATATTCTGGATGGAAGTAGAACTAAATATAACCTGGATTACTATGTACAGTTAGCAAAAGATTTGGAAAATGCTGGTGCACATATTCTAGCGATAAAAGACATGGCTGGTTTATTAAAGCCATATGCAGCACAAGAGTTGATTTTAGCATTAAAAGATGCTGTGGATTTACCTATTCATTTGCATACACATGATACATCTTCGGTTCAATCTGCAACTTACTTGAAAGCAATAGAGGCAGGAGTTGATGTTGTAGATGTTGCTTTAGGCGGGCTTTCAGGATTGACTTCACAGCCTAATTTTAATTCGGTGGTGGAAATGACTAAATTTCAAGAAAGACATCAATCGTTTGATATGGATAAATTGAATGCCTTTTCAAGTTATTGGGAGGATGTAAGAGAGTTTTATTATCCATTTGAATCAGGATTAAAAGCAGGTACAGCAGAAGTTTACAAACATGAAATTCCAGGAGGTCAGTACTCTAATTTAAGACCACAAGTAAACGCGGTAGGACTAGGAGATAGATTTAGCGAAGTAACCGAGATGTATCATGAAGTGAACAAACTTTTTGGTGATTTGGTTAAAGTGACGCCTAGTTCCAAAGTAGTGGGGGACATGGCCATTTTTATGGTGGCAAATAACCTAACACCAGTTGATGTGATGGAAAGAGGACATGAAATTTCATTTCCTGATTCTATTATTAATTTCTTTAAAGGTGATTTGGGGCAACCAGTGGGTGGTTTTCCAGCACAATTGCAAAGAATTATTCTGAAAGAAGTAGTGCCGTACAAAAATAGGCCGAATGAATATATGGAGCCTATTGATTTAGAAAATGGTTTTAAGGCATTTAAGAAAAAATTTCAAGTAGGTTTCGAAAGAGCACTGGAAGAGGAAGATTATCTTTCTCATATATTGTACCCCAAGGTTTTTGAAGATGCTTTTAAAGGATTCAAGAAATATGGTGATGTTTCTACCATTCCAACTAAGAATTATTTCTATGGTATGGATATCCATGAAGAAATTATGGTGGACATTGCTCCTGGGAAAACAATTTTAATAAAACTATTGTCGGTAGGCGCTCCAAATACTGAAGGGTATAGGACTTTATTCTTTAAAGTCAATGGACAGAATAGGTCTACGGATATTTTTGACAAGTCATTGAATATTACAGTTAAGGAAAACCGAAAAGTTACAGAAGGTGTCGATAGTGAAATTGGGGCACCTTTACCTGGGAAGTTAATTGTTTTGAACGTGAAAGAAGGTGATGTAGTCAACATGAATGATTCATTATTTGTGGTGGAGGCAATGAAAATGGAGAATGCTGTCTTGTCGCAAAAATCTGGTATTGTTAAAAGTGTTATCTTGAAAGTAGGGGAAATGGTTAGTCAGAATGACTTAATTATTATTATCGAGTAAACTATTTATGAGTCATGATTATATTTCTATGGTCATGACTCTTTTTATTAGTATATTTTTCTGTCAAATTATTGCTGGATTCTTATAAAATGGATATGCTTTTCTGTTCGAAGATTTGTTTAAATCTTCATAAATCCTTAGTATATTTGCATTCAACAAAAATCAAAACAAATGTCTGACGATAAGAAGATAATATTTTCAATGGTGAATGTGAGTAAGCAGACACCTGAAGGAAAACAAATTTTAAAGAATATTTATTTATCATTTTACTACGGTGCTAAGATTGGTATCCTTGGTCTTAATGGTTCGGGTAAGTCTACGGTAATGAGAATTATTGCAGGTTTAGATAAGAAATACCAAGGTGATGTAGTTTTTAGTGATGGTTATACTGTTGGTTATTTACCACAGGAACCAGAGTTGGATGAAACCAAAACAGTAAAAGAAATTGTTCAAGAAGGTGCACAAGAGATTGTAGACCTTTTGGCAGAATACGAAGAAATCAACAACGGCTTCATGGATGAAGAGATCTTAAATGATCCAGACAAGATGGAGAAGTTGATAGACCGTCAAGGGAAAGTTCAGGATAGAATTGATCAAGTAGGTGCTTGGGATTTAGATTCTAAACTAGACTTGGCAATGAATGCATTAAGAACTCCTGATGGAGATACACCAATCAAGAATCTTTCCGGAGGGGAAAGAAGAAGGGTAGCGTTGTGTAGATTGTTATTGAAAGAACCAGACATTCTATTGCTGGATGAGCCTACCAATCACTTGGATGCTGAATCTGTGCATTGGTTGGAGCAGCACTTATCTCAATACAAAGGAACTGTAATAGCAGTGACGCACGATAGGTATTTCTTGGATAACGTAGCAGGATGGATTTTGGAATTAGATAGAGGAGAAGGTATTCCTTACAAAGGGAATTATTCTTCTTGGTTAGAGCAAAAACAAAAAAGGTTACAAGCTGAAGAAAAAACAGAAAGTAAACGTCAGAAGGCTTTAGCAAGGGAGTTGGACTGGGTTCGACAAGGTGTGAAAGGAAGGCAAAGCAAAGGAAAAGCTCGTTTGAATAATTATGAATCCATGATGAATGAGGATATCAAGGAGAAAGAGGCGAGAATAGAGATCCCAATTCCTAATGGACCTAGATTAGGTAATGAGGTAATTGAAGCAATTGATGTTTCTAAAGGGTATGACGATAGATTATTGTATGAGAATTTGAACTTTAAGTTACCACCTGCAGGAATAGTAGGTATTATTGGGCCGAATGGTGCTGGAAAGACAACTTTGTTTAAAATGATAATGGGTGAGGAAGAGCCAAATAGTGGTTCTTTTAAAATAGGAGAAACTGTTAAGATCGGTTATGTAGATCAGCGTCACAAGGATGTGGACCCTGCGAAATCTGTTTATGAAGTAATCAGTGGAGGTAATGAAAATATTGAAGTTGGTGGTAAGTTAATTAGTGCCAGAGCGTATTGTTCTCGTTTTAACTTCTCAGGTTCTGATCAACAAAAGAAAGTAGGGGTACTTTCTGGAGGGGAAAGAAACAGATTACACTTGGCAATGACTTTAAAAACTGAAGCTAACGTATTATTACTGGATGAGCCTACCAATGATATTGATATTAATACATTGAGAGCATTAGAGGAAGGAATCGAGAGTTTTGGTGGTTGTGCTGTAGTGATTAGTCACGATAGATGGTTCTTAGATAGAATCTGTACACACATCTTGGCTTTTGAAGGCGATTCATCGGTATACTACTTTGAAGGTGGTTATTCGGAGTATGAAGAAAATCGTAAGAAGCGACTAGGTGGCGATATGGTGCCAACGAAAGTTAAATACAAGAAATTGGTGAGATAAAATATAAAAAAGGCTACTTCGGTAGCCTATTTTATTCCCTTGTTTTACTATCCATCACGATAGTCACAGGACCATCATTGACCAATCCTATTTGCATATCTGCCCCGAATTGACCTGTGGCAACTTGATACTTGCCAATCGCTGTTTTAGCGGCTGTAATGAAATCTAAATATAGTTTATTGGCTAAGTCAGGCTTTGCTGCATTGATGAAACTAGGTCTGTTTCCTTTTTTAGTACTTGCGTGCAGTGTAAACTGTGAAATGATTAGTAATTCACCTTTTATGTCCAGGACAGAAAGGTTCATCTTTCCTTCTTCATCTGAGAAGATCCGCATGTTGGTGATTTTCTTAATCAAGTAATCAATGTCATCTTGATTGTCATCTGAGCCAACACCAAGTAGGAGAAGCAGTCCTGTTTGAATAGCGCCCACTTCTTTTCCTTCAATTTTTACATTAGCCTGATATACTCTTTGAATTACAACTCTCATAAAGTATTTTATTAAGAATAATCAGACGTACGGTAATGAACTTCCTCATCGTCTGAAATAATGGCTACATAATTTTTGTAACGTTCAGCAGAAATTAAACCTTCTTCAACTGCATCTTTTACTGCGCATTTTGGTTCTTCCAAATGCAGGCAATTATTGAATTTACAATTGGGAAGGTAATCTCTCATTTCAATGAAGTAATGATTCAAATCGTCTTTATCAAAATCAACCAATCCAAATCCTTTAATTCCCGGAGTATCAATTATATCACCTCCAAAACTTAAAGTAAACATTTCAGCAAATGTGGTGGTGTGTTTTCCCTTGTATGTAGAGTCTGAAATGATTCCTACTTTCGCTGCAAGTGTCTCGTCTATGGCGTTAATTAAAGATGATTTCCCAGCGCCACTGTGGCCAGAAAACATCGAGGTTTTGTCTTTCAAAATTGCCTTTACCTCTTCCAGCCCTTCATACACAATGGCAGAAGTTCTGATGCATTGGTATCCAATTTCTGAATAAACATGTATTAAATACTCCATCTCTAATCTTTCTTCTTCTGTTAGAATGTCTACTTTATTAAATACCAAAATGGGTGTAATGTGGTAGGCTTCTGCAGTAACAAGAAATCGATCAATAAAACCTGTGGAAGTCCTTGGATTAGCAATGGTTACCACTAACAAAGCAAAATCAACATTGGCAGCAATGATATGTGCCTGTTTGGAAAGGTTTACCGATTTACGAACGATATAATTTTTTCTGTCTTCTATTTCGGTGATAATTGCATTCTCGTCTTCACCATCCGTTTCATAACGAACCCAATCACCAACAGCAACAGGATTGGTTGTTTTAATGCCTTGCATTCTGAATTTGCCTTTTATTCTGGCGTCAAACAGTTCTCCGGATTCATTTCTGAGAATGTACCAACTTCCTGTGGATCGAATGACTAGTGCTCTATTTGGTTTGTTATTCATTATTTGCCCTCCATTTGAGCAACAATTCTTCTAACTTTCTCTAAGTCATCAATGGTGTCTACAGGTATCGTGTCATGTTGAGTGATTTCAATTTTGATAACACCGCCATTCTCAATCCATCTATTTTGCTCCAAAGATTCTATCAATTCCAGTTTAGTCTGTGCAAGATTGGCAAATTTCTTTAAAGAGTCAATTCTAAAACCATACATACCCAGGTGCTTGAAGAATGTGTGGTGTTGTAGCCATTTTGTTTTATGCACCCCTCTCACATGCGGGATCACCGACCTGCTGAAATAAAGTGCTTTGTTATTTTTGTCGAAAACTACAAATACTTCACTCTCATTATATAAATCACCATCATTGGTAACTGGCATTACTAAAGTAGCCAACTCTGTTGTAGGGTCATTAAAACAAGTAATAAGACTTCTGATTTGTCCTGGTTCCAAAAGAGGCTCATCACCTTGAATATTAATAACGAAATCAAAAGTAATATCGCTGGTTGCTTGAACAATTTCATATGCTTCTAAACAACGGTTCGTGCCGGTGGTATGGTCCACAGAGGTCATAACTACTTTCCCGCCAAAGGCTTCGACAGCATCAAATATTCTTTGATCATCGGTTGCTACAACCACATGTTCCAATATTTTGGTTGTTTGCTCGTAAACACGTTGTATCATCGATTTTCCGCATATGTCAACCAGAGGCTTTCCTTCTAGTCTAGTAGATCCGTATCTTGCTGGTATTACTCCAAGGATGTTCATTCGTTTTGCTTTGTTTGGTACAAATTTAGTAAAGATATGTTTCAATTCACATCCGGAGCGATGTTTCCAAATGTTCTATTGTGATCAATCTTACTTTCCATAAATATTTGAAATTTAACTTTGTCAGTGCTTGAACACGCAACAAATAGATGCTGAATAGCATAACTTAAATTCTCTTCATTTCTATGCCTCACAGATTCAACAATGTTTTCCAGCCCTTTAAAGTAGGAGGTTTCCTCTTTGGAAAGAGAAATTTCAGACCAATAATCTGCTTCTAGCGTACTACAAATATCTAAATGTATTAATTGCCATTTTTTCTCGTCAAAATCTCCTTTTTTAGGATATTGTTTAAAAAACTCATGAATTGATTGGTGAAAGTCTATTGGTAGAGTTATGAAAGTTAAAACTCCATCAAAAAAGTTCAGGTTACCAGGTTTTACTGAAAATTCTTTCCAAGTTATTGCATTGAGGTCTAGTAAATAGGAGCACAATTCTCGCTTTCCATCGATATTGAATTTGTCAATTAATATTTCTAGCCAGTTTTTTGTCAAATTACTTTCTCTAAACTAACCTCCACAAATTTACTTGCAGGAGTATTACTGATCTTTGCCACACTATTGATAGGTATCAATACATTGGCTTCCGGGAAATAAGTAGCAACGCAACCTCTTGCAATGTCATAAGGAACAACTTTAAAGTGTATGGCAGTTCTTACTTCTCCATTGAAATAACTGTGAATATTGACTACTTGCATTTTTGACAAACCTTGTGCTTTCATGTCCTCAGGATTCATCAAAACAACTCTTCTTGCATTCAGAATACCACGGTATCTATCATCCATTCCGTAAATGGTAGTGTTGTATTGGTCATGTGTACGGATGGTCATCATGATAAATTTTCCATCCTCAATTTTATTCTCTGGAGCGGGGTTAATGGAGAAATTAGCTTTTCCGTTGTGGGTGGAAAATTTTCTATCTCTAGCACCGTTAGGTAGATAGAAACCAGCACTTTTTTTAACTTTTTCATTAAAATTCTCAAAGCCTGGAATGCAAGCGGCAATTTCATCTCTTATAAGTGCGTAGTTTTCTCTAAAACTTTTCCAATCAATTGTTTGATTGCCATAAGTTGCCTCTCCTAATTTACAAACTATGGCTGGTTCACTGAGCAATTCTTTAGATGCAGGTTCAAAAATACCTTTTCTAGCGTGCCCAAA
>CAJYBK010000121.1 GCA_913064955.1 uncultured Flavobacteriales bacterium | reverse complement strand
GATACTAGTGCATTGGCTTTTAGATTTCCAGAGCCATTTCAAAGTGGAAAATTGGTGGCCGAGATTGAAGATGTAGGTAAGAAGTTTGGTGATAATACAATCTTTGAAAATGTGAGGTTTAACATTGGCAAAGGAGAAAAAATTGCGTTGATTGGTAAGAATGGAATGGGTAAATCCACTTTCATCAAAATGTTGGTTGGAGACACTGATTATACAGGCACTATGAAATTAGGGCACAATGTTCGAATTGGTTACTTCGCGCAAGATGAAACTGCTAAATTAGATTTAAAGAAAACTGTTTTTGAGGTGATTGATGAAGTAGCCGTTGGTGAAGTTAGAAAAAACGTAAGAGGAATATTAGGCTCTTTCTTATTTCGCGAAGATGACATAGATAAAAAAGTAAGTGTGCTATCTGGTGGTGAGAAGACTCGTTTGGCCCTATGTAAATTACTACTAGAACCATACAACTTCCTTATACTGGATGAGCCTACCAACCACTTAGATATAATCTCTAAAGAAGTACTTCAAGATGCGTTGAAAGATTACTCAGGAACAGTTTTGGTTGTTTCCCACGACAGAACATTTTTGGATGGATTATCTGATCGTATATATTACATTAAAGACAAAGCCATCAGTATCTACTTTGAAGGTGTCAATGAATTTCTACAGAACATGCCAAGTGCGGAAGAAGATGTTCCTGCTAAAAAGACTAAAGAAAAATCTAAATCCGCTCCACAAAAAAACAATTCCAAAGAGATAAAACAAGCGGAAAACGATTTGAAAAAAGTGGAGAAAAGAATTTCCACGATAGAAAATAAAATTGCAGAATTTGAAGGTATTATTTCCACTGGTAATTATGAGTCTGACAGTATTTTTGAAGATTTAAAAATTCAAAATGAAAAACTAGCCACTGCCATGAAAGAGTGGGAAGACCTGGCTGAAGTTATTGGCTAAGGAAAAACAATAGAATCTTGGTCCCCTTTGTAAAAGATGCTGTGATACTTCAAGTTTCCATCAGGATAAAACCCTTTATAACTACCATGATATCTTCCTTTGGAAAAACTCCACTCACTTTTTAGAATACCTGATTCGTAATACTCTAAATACATCCCTTCCAATCTTCCTTTGTCAAATTGCTTGTGAATAGACACTTGACCGTTTGGATAATAACTTTCGCACACTCCCGAAAAAGGTTCCTCTCTTTTTTCTGTATAAAAATAGTTATAAGCAGGATCTAGGAATACGTCATTACAATTACAAATTGAGTCCTTCGCGCTTACCTCTTCAGCACTATCAGCCATGTCGGCATTACAACTAACTTGAGATAAGCCGATTAACATTAAAAAGACTAAATTTATTTTTCTTTTCCACATAATACTTGCAAATATAAAAGATTATATAGTATATTTGCACTCCGAAATCGTTAACAAAGTCTAAATAAGACTTCAAGATATATCGCGGGGTGGAGCAGTTGGTAGCTCGTTGGGCTCATAACCCAAAGGTCGCAAGTTCGAGTCTTGTCCCCGCAACCATTAAAAAAAAGCAGCTTATTTAAGCTGCTTTTTTTATGTCTAAAATTTAAATGAACTAATTTAATTTTTAGGCCCTCTCTCCACAACATTCTACTGTTTACCTATCATATTCTAATTAATTGTCACTTATATCAAGTTCTATTATTTCATTCGATTTATTAATACGTTAATAATATTGATAACGCGTTTAATCAAGTTTTTCATTTAAAATTGGATGATTTTTTATTTTATTTTATTTTTACAATCATCTAATAACGAACTTGTTACTTATTTAATATGATTAAAAATACAATCTCATTTCCGTTACGGGCACTCATTTTTCTTTTGGTAGTGCAAACTGCTCATTGTCAAACAGGTGTCGGAATTAACACTACCGGAGCAGCAGCAGATGCGTCTGCTATGCTTGATGTTTCAAGTACCTCTAGTGGTATGTTGGTGCCTAGAATGTCAACTGCTCAAAGAAACGCAATTGCATCGCCCGTAGTCAGTTTGTTAATTTTCAATACAGATATCAATAACTTTGAGTATTACAGTGGTTCTGGTTGGTCATTAGTAAGTGGTCCAAATGGTATTTACACGGGAAATGGCACAATACCTTCTGCTACAGCGGTATCTGTAACAGACAATGTGAATTTTGATGGAAACACTTTCTACATCGATGGAACGAATAACCGTGTAGGAATTAACACTAATGTCCCAGGACAAGCGCTAGATATTTCAGGAAACTCAAGAACAAGTGGAGAAATGATTAGCACAATGCAAAGTGGATTTGGACAATTCAGAGCAATTTCAGGTAACTACGGCTTTTTCTTAAGAAATGATGGAGGAAGTACTTATTTTATGTTTACAGCTGCGGGAGATCAATATGGAGCATGGAACTCTTTGAGACCAATGGTTTTTGATAATGCTAGCGGTAATGTTAGCATCGGAAATAGTGCACTTAATGTACAACATGGAGGTAATGTTGGTATTGGGACTAATTCCCCTGCCAACAAACTCCATGTAGTGGGTTCCTCTGGAAATACCTTGCGAGTTGAAGACGGGAACCAAGCGGCAGGAAAAATATTGACTTCTGACGCTAATGGTAATGCAACTTGGCAAAACGCTCCTCCTGGTGCTGATGGAGATGGTATTTACAGCGGGAGTGGAACTACTCCAGCAAATACTTCTGTATCTGTTTCCAATTATTTAAATTTTGATGCAAACACCTTGTACTTAGATGGAACGAATAATAGAGTCGGAATTGGAACAAATGCCCCTAGTGATAAACTCGTAGTTGCCGGTGGTAGAAGTATTTTAAACTCGCAAGCTAATTCGGGAGCAAGTCCAAGAAACTTTGGACCAATGCTTTGGGCTGATAATAATTTCGGAATGGAATTAGGTAACAATGGGAATTGGACAACTAGGGTATTCACTCGGGAAACAGATGGAAACATAGAATTAGGTAAATACATAGGCTCCGCAACGAATGTCAATGACTTCTCTGCCTGGATGACCATTGCTAATAATGGGAGAGTAGGAATTGGTCTATCTTCTCCTGGCAACAAGTTTCACACATATGATGCCGGAACAGGAGATTGGTTGACTCGTTATGAAAATGGTGCAGCAAACGTCTATTTGGCAAGTAACCTTGGATACGGCATGCACATTAATACAGGTGGAGCCAATTCGTCCTCTCGTTACGCTTTGGAGGTTAAAAATGCCAGTCAAACACATCTTTATGTTAGAGATGATGGGAATATAGGTTTAGGAACAGTAAATCCTACTTCCATGCTTCATTTAGCAAATGGTGGAGAAATGAGAATCTATGGTCCAGCAAACACTGCCTACGCATCTCTCAGACATTCTGGTGCTACGGGCGGGAACCTGCATTTAGATGCGGTGAACGGAGGAGGATCCTACATTAATTGGTTCGGAGGATCTGCAGTACATGTGGGTAACGGAGCAGGTGGCTATGGATCAATTAACGCTAGCGCATTTACAGTTGCAAGTTCAGAGCGCTTTAAGGAAGATATTGTTGATTCGGAGTACGGACTTGCTCATGTAATGGAACTGAATGCTAAAGAATACAAATATATCAATGACGCTTCGCAAAGAAACGAAATTGGCTTAATAGCAGAAGAAGTTGAATTAGTGGTTCCAGAAGTTGTTTACAAAAATGAAGAGGGGTTAACTAGTGGGATTGATTACAGTAAATTGACACCCATTTTGATTGAAGCGATGAAAGAGCAGCAGGAACTCATCGAGGAGTTAAAAAAGAGAATTGAAGAGTTAGAGAAGAAATAAAATCATGAGGTTACTGTCTCTTATATCGATTCTATTTACATTTAAATTTGTCGGACATTCTCAGCAAGTGAATGTTACGAATGCGCAGATTAATGTGGGATCTAGTGCCAAAATTGCAATGCAGAATAGCAACTCTCATTTCCAGCTTAACGGGAACTCATTTCTGTCAATTAATGGGGGTTCAATATTTCTACACAACGTTACATTCAACGGTCCATCTTCGATCGATATAAATGGGTTTATTTGGTTGTCTGGAAACTGGATCAATAATGTATCCTCTAACCTAATTATCAATAGAAGCGGGGCTGGAATCGTTCGGTTCATGGGATCTAGCAAACAAGAAATTAAAGGACTTTATCCTACAATCTTTGAACGATTTGAATTATACAATTCTTCCTCCGACACTGCAGTTCATATCATAAAAAGCCCTATTATTGAAACTGCTCTTAACCTGAATGATGGTATCATCGTAACAGGCTCGAATTACCTTTACAACCAAGGCGGATTAATCGGTGGTTCACCTAACAGTTTTGTATTCGGAAAGTATCGGTCGCCAATATCTTCTACTGGCGGATATAATTTTCCTATTGGGAATGGATTAACGGCAAACAACTATCTTAGAGTTGGAGTGATGGTTAATTCATTAACCCCTGGTTCCTTCTCTTATTTGGATGCTGAATTCAAGCCTATGGCTCTGGGGGGAGGAACTTTAACAGTCACTGAAGAAGGAACTGATTATACAAATGTCAATAGCGCAGGAGAATGGATACTTACTCCAAATGCAACACCTACATCCATAGATTTTGACTTAAACGTTTCTGTAAATTCAACTATATTTAGTGGCATAACAAATAATAAATATGCTCTTCTAAAGAGAGATCTTACATCATCCAGCTTAGATGATTGGACATGTTCTCCATGTGGGATTAACGCATTTCCAGCAGATGGTATTAATACAACCAACAATTCAGGAAGAGTACTGCCAATGGCAGCAAGAAATGGTTATTCAACTTTTGGAAAGTTTGGAATAGGACATACGGATTGTTACATCGGAGAAACACCTCATCAGTATAATCTTTCTATTAACACAAACGACACGTTGTATTGTGTAGGAGAAGATGTTACTGTTACTATATCAGGATCTGAGGTTGGAATGACCTATAATTTGTTCAATGGTGCTACCCTAGTTCAAAGTGTTTCGGGAACCGGAGGGCCAGTTAGTTTTACTCCTCTTTATGTAGATGCTGATGCTGAGCTTATGGCTACAGTTTCTTCTTCTGCTGGGCAATGTTCTCTACCAATGTTGGATACTATCGATATACACACAGAATTTCTAGAGGCAGAAGTCGATCTCAACCCAATTGCAACTTGTTTGAATCAGACTGCTATCTATGAAATTCATAACACCTCTAGTGGTGTGAATTACACTTTAAGAAGAGAAGTTGATTCATCCATAATTGATGGTCCTGTTGCAGGTAATGGAGGGAGCATTAGCTTTGATGTGAGTGCTTTAAATACCGTCATCAATACACATATATTTGCTGATAACGGATCTTGTTCGAAAATATTAGCACAACGGCCTAAGTTCATTGTTGTTGATGAATCTCCTGTTGTATCGAGTGCGGATACTTCCTTAGTCTGTCAGGGAGTTGTGCAAGTGGATTTGAGCAATTCACAAATCGATTTTATTTATGATTTAAGATATCATGCAGATAGTGCAGTTATTACGAGCAGTGTGGGCACGGGAGGCCCGCTAACATTTAATGCGGGAACTATCTCAGCTCCAAATCAAATGCATTTGAATGTAAATTATAGAGACTATGACTATTGTCTAGGCTTTGATGGTTCTGATGACTATGCTAGATTAGTGAATACTGCAGCAATACAACTTTCTTCTGGCACCATCGAAGGATGGATTAAAACCGCTTATGCTGGAAGTTCATATCGAGCCATCTTTATGAAAACATATGCATTTGGACTATATCTAAAAAATAATGAATTGATTGGATACGACTGGTCTGGCCCTGGAGATATGAGCACAGGAATTTTCATAAACGATAACGAGTGGCATCATATCGCAATGACCTTTCAAAATGGAGTAACTAATGGTACAAGAATTTATGTAGACGGAGAATTAGCTGGGACTTATACCTGGAGTGTTTTAAATCAAACTGGTCATCTTGGAATTGGATATAATGGTGTTGGGTCTAGTCAAAACTTTAATGGATTCATCGATGAATTCCGTTTGTGGAATGATGTAAAATCTCAAGCAGAAATCAGGCTGAACATGATGAAAGATCTTTCGGGTTCGGAAGCAAACCTTGTCGTATATTTACCCATTTTCGCTGGAGCTGGCACCTTGGTGAAAGACATGGCAGTAAACACTGCAGGAGCTCAATTATACAATGGAGCGTATTGGGAGTATAATAGTTCTTGTTCTGTTAATCTATCTCCGTTAATCAATATTGACAATGAAATTCTCGACCTCAATGTGTCTGCCGAAACTACAATCATTTGCGAGGATACTGCCTTTGTTACCGTAGAAAATTCTCAACAAAATGTGGTTTACTACCTAAGGGATGATTCTGATGACTCTATAATTGATGGCCCTATTGATGGTACCGGGAATGATATCATTCTTAGTGAAGCTGTAATCAATTCGAATAAAACTTATAATATCCTAGCCACTACTCCCACCTCCGCTGTAAAATTTAATGGTATTGATGAAAGAGGAGATTGTTCTGGAAATGCAAAATTTACCTTGTTTAATGGAACAATTGAGGCTTGGATAAAAACAAATAACGCTGGATCAGGATTCAGGGGTTTAATTACTAAACCTTTCCAATATGGTTTATACCTTAATAACAACGAATTAGTAGGATATGATTTTAATGTAGGACCTTTAAGCACAGGAATTTATTTGAATGACAACCAATGGCATCACGTGGCCATGTCTTTTCAGCATGGTGTAACGAATGGTACCGTCATCTACGTAGATGGAGTTTCAGTAGGGACATTTACTTGGGCAATCCAGAGTGTATCTGGTCTTCCGTTGCAGTTCGCTGGTGCCTCCAATACTGGTACTTCTCAATTATTTAACGGTTCAATGGACGAAGTCAGAATTTGGAATGATGTTAGAACACCTGCTGAAATTACAGCCAATATGTCAATACCACTGACTGGAGGAGAAGCAAACTTAGTAGCTTACTACCCACTTGAGGAGGGAACTGGTACAGTAGCAAATGATTTAGCTCCCAATCCCCAAAATGCAAACTTAATTGGAATCGGTCAATCTAATTGGATTTACTCTTCTGCTCTACCTCCTTTGTGTGGTGAATTGGAAATGAGCACCAAGCCATTGTTTGTGATAGAACCAATTACGGACTTGCCAATAACCGCTCAATCAAACCCTATCCCGGTCATGACGAGCACCTTTATTGACATCCCTAATTCTCAACTTGGAGTAAGATATACACTACGAGATGATGCTACTGACACACCTGTAGATGTACAGATAGGTACAGGCGGACTTATCTCTTTGAATACAGGAAATCTACCAGATACAACTACATTCAATATACTTGCAGAAAACGAACTCAGCACTTGTAGTTTGGAGCTTTCTCAATTGGTTACAATTGATGTGGATATACCCTGTGCAACTATAGATTACGCTGTAACCATTACACCTTCTGTTGGAATTTGTAAAGAAAATGTGGAAGTTTCTCTTGCTGGTTCAGAATTATATGCTCGTTATTACTTGAGAGATGATGCGAATGACACTATTATTGTTGGCCCGGTTGTCGGTACAGGAGGCCCCATCTCTTTCAACTTCATAGCAGAAGACTCTTATACTTTAAATGTCGTTAGCTGCAATTTCGAAATGAGTGACAAACCTTCCTTCAGTATAGTCCCAATTGGAGATTTGACTGTTACATTTGATACTGTCACTTGCGGAAACTCAGGTAGTTTAAGCGTTCTAAATTCACAGATTGGTGTTCGATATTATTTGAAAGATTACATTACTGATGAATTGATTTCTGGACCCATATTTGGAAACGGAAATACCATAACTCTTGCGACCGATAACCTGTTGGATGAAAAAGAGTTTGGCGTTTTAGCTGTAAAAAATGATACTAGTTTTGGAGTTCAATTAGACTCTAGCAATGCGCAGTATATCAACTTTGCTAATGACACTAAACTTCAACTCAATAATGGGACTTTAGAATGCTGGTTCAAAACAAGTGATGCAGGAACGAATGAACGTATAATAGCAGGTAAACATGGAGCCTATAACATCCTTTTGTCTAATAATGAATTAAGGGTACGTAATTCAACTGGCTCCTTTATCTCAACAGGTATCATACTTAACGATAATCAATGGCATCATGTTGCGCTTAGTTTTCAAGCCGGGGCAACAGACGGGGCAAAATTGTATCTAGACGGACAATTAATAAAATGTTTTACACTCAACAACTTTTCCCAATCTTGGCCATTTAGGATTGGTGCACGAGGCTATAAATCTTGGGATTACAGAGGCCAAATTGATGAAGTACGTATTTGGAATTCGATAAGAAATCCTTCAGAGATCGTAGATAACATGTTATTGAAATTGACTGGTACAGAAGTCGGTTTGGCAGCTTATTATCCTTTCGAAGAAGGGTCTGGAAACACAATTGTCGACAGGACAACAAACCCAACAAACGGAACATTAATCAATCCACAATCTAACCCTGCAGATGATTGGAATTCTTCTACCGCTGTATCCAACTGTATGATGGAATTGACCGATCGTGCGTTATTTACAGATTTAGTTCTGTTCGATGATCTTTCCATGAATTATGGAGACTCCATAATTTGCAAAGATTTAGACAGTGTTGCACTATTGAGTACACAACTTGAACGAAGGTACTATTTAAGAGATTCGAATGGTTTAATTATAGATGGTCCTATTCTAGGAAATGGCAACTCGCATTATTTGGTTACTGACTCTATAAATTCCGATCGAACATATAATGTTATAAGTGTGGCTGAAAACGGCTCATCCTTAAATTTTGATGGAGTAGATGACTACGTGAGTTGTGGTAATTCAACCAAATTTCAGTTTTACGAAGGTACGATAGAAGCATGGGTGAAAACTTCAGATGCTGGAACTGGTTTTCGTGGGATAGTTACGAAACAATGGGCGTATGGTTTATTCCTGAAAGACAATGAATTAATTGCATATTCTTGGCATACAGGAGAAATCACAACTGGAAAATACCTGAATGATAATCAGTGGCACCATGTGGCACTTGTACTTGTACCAGGAGGTAGAGTTCATATTTATCTAGATGGTCAGCGCCTTACTGAAGATGTGCCCCCTCTCTGTCCAATTAATAACCATGGAACCGAGCTACAAATAGCTTATGCCAATGCGGCAAATCAGAATTTTAATGGTAACATTGACGAAGTACGGGTTTGGAACATTGCTAAATCTCAACAAGCAATCTGTGCCAATATGTTCAGATCGCTAACAGGACTTGAGACAAATTTGGTTGGTTATTATCCACTAAATCTCAGCACCAGTTGTCCATTTAATCACTTCATTACGGAGGATCTTACAGCGTCTCCTTCTGATGGTACTCTTCAAAACATGTTGGAAAGCAACTGGCAGGAAGGGTGCGATGCTTCTGCCTTTGGTGATACTTTGCAGCTCTCAACTCCTTTAAATTATTTCGTTGTTCCCATTCTTGACCAAACTATCGCTGCAGAAGATGTCCTTATTTTGGAGGGAACTTCTACAAACATTATCATTTCGAACACACAAGAAGGTGTCAAATATATCTTAAGAGATGACCTAAGTGACGCTCCTGTTGATTCATTAATAGGAAATGGAAGTCAAATGATGATCAACACGGGAAACCTTTCGCAGTCAACAACTTTTAATATTTATGCTACAAAAGATGTCGCTGGCTGTGACTTAGAAATGAGCCAATTAGTTACGGTAAACGTAGCGAAACACGAATGGATAGGCGCAATAAACAACGATTGGAGTAACCCTGGCAACTGGGCAGTTGGGACAGTTCCTACTTCGATTGACCCTGTTTGGGTTAGCGACCAAGTTAATGACCCTATTCTAGACATAGACGGTGAGGCAAGTT
>CAJYBK010000120.1 GCA_913064955.1 uncultured Flavobacteriales bacterium | reverse complement strand
AAAAGCCTCTTTGTTGATGTCTTCAATTCGTATCGTTGGCAGTACTGACTGTTGGATCATTTCAGCATAGTTAATAGAGTCAGTTATCTCATGATGCTGTTCTTCTATAATTTGATTTTTCTTATCAGAATCTAATTTTTGTTTTTCAATAATATGCTTTTGTCTTTTGGTAATTTTAAATCTGTTGTACATGAATACTCCAAAAACCAAAGCCAATCCGAGACCTATAAATAGAAATGTCTTTTGCTGCTTCTCCTTCTCTGATTCTAGTTTAAGTCTTTTGCTTTCTTCTTTGCTTGCTAAAACTTCCGCATCTTTTACTTTTTGCGCTTCCGCATTTACAGTGCTATCTGCCGCTGTCTTTTTTTCGTATTTATATTTGTATTCTTGATTTAGAACCTCATTTCTATTTGCTTCGGAATCCAAAGAATCTTTTGTAGCTTGAAATAATTCAAACATTTTTAGTGACTCCTTGTATTTACCATTTTTTTTATAAACTTCCCATAACCCCATTGAGGCCAACTTAATTTCTTGAGAATATTTGAGTTCTTGTGCTAACTTTAATGCTTCTTCTCCTTTTTGGATCGCCAATTTAGAATCACCTTTTAAAGAATGTAAGTTTGAAAGGTTGATTAAAGTGTTAATTTTTGTTTGTTTATTGTCAGAAAACGCTGAAAATTCATAGCATTTGTCAAAATATAATTTAGCAGTGTCATATTGTTTTAATTGCTGATAGACAGTTCCTAAATTGTTTAGATTAGCTCCTATTCCCCATTCATGATCATGTTCTTCACTTAATTCAAGACCTTTTTTGAAAAATTTTATTGCTTCATTGGTGTTGTTTTGTTCTTTGTGAATGGTTGCAATATTTCCATATGATTTAATGATGCCATCAAAGTTTTCAAGTTCTTGTTCTATCTCTGCGCTTTTAAGGTAGTAATCAATTGCGCTTTCATAGTTGCCAAGTTCAAAATTGATTATTCCGATATTGTTAAGGGAATTGGCAACCCCTTGTTTGTTACCATAATTCTCATCTATTTTTAGGCTTTTAGTGTAGTATTCTATTGCCGTTGCAAAATCACCAAGTTTGTAATAAATAATACCGATATTGGTATAAGTATTACTCATCCCTTTCACATCGTTTATCGCTTTTCTATTTGCTATATTTTGTGTGTGATATTCTAATGAGGTCGCTAAATCACCATTGTCAAATGAAATAATTCCCAGGTTGTTTTGTGCAAATATTTTTGATTTAAAGAAAAATAAATTCTCTTCTTCGTTAAGTTGCTTACTCAAATTATATTGACAAATACTGTCCATCCTTTGGTTAAGCGATAAATCTAAAACAGGGTCAGAATAATAAATCAAATTATCCCAAGCTATTAATGCTTTAATCTTCGTAGAGTCATGCTTAGCATTGGTAATAACATTTTTCAATGAATCTATTTCTACCTGCACCTGCGTGAATCCCCAAAACGGAATTAAGCATAATATGAATAAGAGTTTTTTCAGAGCAATTTCTTTATAGCCCCAAATTTAGGCAAGAATTATGAATAGTTGGGAATTAATGTAGTAAGTCCTACATAAGACGTCCTACGTAAGATGTAATACATAACACGTAGTACAACTTTTTAATAACTAATAATTCTCCCTTTCTCAATCGTTATGTTGTGCAATGTACGATGTTTGATGTTCGGGTTTTGTTATTCGGAATTAACATCTAACATCTAACGTCTATCGTCTCGATTGAAAGATCAAACTCCTCCAAAGATTTCCATTTCCCATCCGCTTCATCATGCCAGTCCATGTGTGGTTCTGGGAATTCAGGAATAATAATCGTTTTCATGCCTGCGGCCAATCCTGCTTTCATGCCATTGCGACTGTCTTCATATACGATACAATCTTGTGGAGCACTTGCAAGCATTTTAGCCGTAGAAAGAAATACAGCAGGATGTGGTTTGCCAAACTCTTCAAACTCTGCAGAATGTAATACCTGAAAGTAGTTTCGAATATGTAGTTGATCAATTACCGCTTCAATGATACGCATGCTAGAGGAAGAGGCTAAGGCAGTCTTTCTTTTGTTTTGTGCTAAAATCTCCAATGCATTCTCAACTCCAGGCAACGCCTTTCCATCTCTTTTCACTTGACTAATCAATTCATCGACAATATCATTGGCAGTTGCTTCAATTGGCATGGATAATTCCAATTTATTGTTCCAATACTTCACCACTTCGTCAATGCGCATTCCCACCGTTTCTCTACACATGTCCTCAGTAAAAGGAATACTCAATCCAGTAAACACCGCAATCTCCGCAGTCCTCCAAAATGGCTCCGAGTCTATCAACAGGCCGTCCATATCGAATATGTGTGTTTTCATTTGAGTTGGTTTTTTTTTTGCTAGGCAAAGATATGATAATTAGACGCTGGATATTAGACACTAGATGCTAGACAATTTTAATAATACTCAATAAAATCAACGTCAAAAGTCTAATAACGCAGCGTTCTAGTATCTGTCGTCTAGCATCTAATGTCTAAAAAAAACAATTGGCACCACTTTTGAAATTCTTATACTAACAAGTCAAGAGAAGAATGATTAACCGACTAGTAACGAGTAGATTAAGGTGAGAATTTAGGATGTGGATGAAAGGGAAGATTTTCCTTAAGTGACAGTTTGACGTAAATAAAATATTATGAGTGACTTTTTATCAGATAAAACCAAAATAATTGTATCAAATGTCATAGACAATGATGCTGAGTTTATTCCATTATTATCTCCGGAGGATGAGGAAAAAATGAATAAAGAAGAATTGCCAGATGATATTGGCATTCTTCCTTTAAGAAATAATGTACTGTTTCCTGGCGTTGTTATGCCAATTACAGTGGGGCGAGATAGATCTATCAAATTGATTCAAGATGCCTACAACAATAAGAAACAAATTGCCGTGGTATCTCAAAAGGATTCTTCATTGGAAGAGCCAGAGTACAAGGACTTACATGAAATTGGTACAGTTGCACAAATTATCAAGTTGTTAAAAATGCCTGATGGAAGTTCTACGGCAATAATTCAAGGTAAGCAAAGATGTAAATTAGAAAGTGTTGTTTCCGAAGATCCTTTTATAGTCGCTAAGGTTTCCACTTTCAAGGATATCGAGAATACAGAAAATGCCAATAGAATGAGTGCTTTATTTGAGTCATTAAAAGACATGGCTTTGCAAATCATTAAACAGTCTCCTCATATTCCAACTGAATCATCTTTTGCAATAAAAAATATAGAAAGCACCTCTTTTATGGTGAATTTCATTTCAAGTCACATGCAAGCGGAAGTTGCAGAAAAGCAACAACTGTTGGCTGAGCAAAATTTGGTTTCTCGTGCTGAGCATTTGCTTAAACATTTGAGCAAAGAATTGCAAATGCTGGAATTAAAAAACGATATCCAAACTAAGGTGAAAGTTGATTTGGATAAGCAACAGCGTGAATATTTCTTACATCAACAGATGAAAGAGATTCAGAATGAACTAGGAGAGAATCCTGTGCAACGTGAAGTTGCTGAAATGCGCGAAAAGGCTACTAAAAAGAAATGGAAAACAAAAGTAGCAGATACTTTTGGTAAGGAACTGGACAAATTGAGCCGAATGAATCCGCAAGGTGCAGAGTACGGTGTTCAACTTAATTACTTACAATTATTATTAGATCTTCCTTGGGGTGTTTATACCAAGGATAAATTTGACTTAAAGAAAGCTCAAGCAATTTTGGATAGAGACCACTCTGGATTGGAGAAAGTGAAGGAGAGAATTATCGAGTATTTGGCTGTTTTGAAGTTAAAAGGTAACATGAAATCACCAATACTATGTTTGTATGGACCTCCAGGTGTAGGTAAAACGTCATTGGGTAAATCCGTGGCGGAAGCAATAGGTAGAAAATATGTGAGAATGTCACTAGGTGGAGTTCATGATGAAGCGGAGATAAGAGGACATCGAAAAACTTATATAGGAGCAATGCCTGGAAGAGTTATCAATAATTTAAAAAAGGCAGGTTCAGATAATCCGGTATTTGTATTGGATGAAATTGACAAAGTAGGTAGAAGTAATCATGGAGACCCATCTTCGGCTTTGTTAGAGGTGTTAGATCCAGAGCAGAATAGTCATTTCAATGACAATTATGTTGAGTTGGATTATGACCTTTCCAAAATTATGTTTATTGCTACTGCAAATGACTTGAGTACCATTCAGCCAGCATTGCGAGATAGAATGGAAATCATTGAAGTAAATGGTTATACAGTAGAAGAGAAGGTTCAGATAGCAGAAAATCATTTGATACCGAAGCAATTAAAAGAACATGGGTTAGGCAAGGAGCATATCACGATTGCACCTGAGGTTTTGGAAAAAGTAATAGAAGAATACACTGGAGAAAGTGGTGTTCGTGGATTAGAGAAGCGTATTGCTAAATTGGTGAGATATAGAGCGAAACAAATTGCTTTGGAAGAATCCTACGACATTGCCATTGCTGCAACGGATTTGGTAATCATATTCGGACCAAGTCATGGCAAGTCAAAGTATGAAACTAATGATGTAACGGGAGTTGTAACTGGATTGGCATGGACTAGAGTAGGGGGTGATATCCTATTTATAGAATGTTCTTTGACCAAAGGAAAAGGTAAGTTAACCCTTACTGGAAACTTAGGAGATGTAATGAAAGAATCTGCAGTTATTGCCTTAGAATACCTTAAGGCTAATGCTGATTATATTGGGATGAAAGAGGAAGACTTTGACGAACGTAATGTACACATTCATGTTCCAGAAGGAGCAACGCCAAAAGATGGTCCATCTGCTGGTATTACTATGCTGACGGCTTTGGCATCTAGATTCACAGATAGAAAAGTGAAGAAAAACCTGGCCATGACCGGAGAGATAACTTTGAGAGGGCAAGTATTACCAGTAGGGGGTATAAAAGAGAAAATATTGGCTGCTAAACGAGCAAATATAAAGGAGATTATCCTGTGTGAGAAGAATAGAAAAGATGTGGAAGATATTAATCCTAAATATCTTACTGGTTTGACTTTTCACTATGTGAAAGAGATGAAAGAAGTGTTGGATTTGGCTTTGGTTTAATCTACTTCAACTTCTATTTCTTCTATAGGTTTTGGCATGAAAGGCATTTCTGGTGGAGGAGGCGGTAACATATTATTAAGAATAACCTCAATTGAAGGTTGTCCAAATTCTTTGTTATAGCGATCATACATATAGAAAAATGCATTTAATTGCATTGGTTCAACCCAAGTAACATTCTTGGTTAAATTGAGTTTCTTTTCTAATGATTGCAATATTTCTAATTGCTCGTCAATTGAATACGA
The DNA here is from genome assembly GCA_913064955.1 of uncultured Flavobacteriales bacterium. Lineage (GTDB taxonomy): Bacteria > Bacteroidota > Bacteroidia > Flavobacteriales_D > Parvicellaceae > Parvicella. The sequence continues at coordinate 4,723 of CAJYBK010000120.1, read as the reverse complement.
ATCTGACATTCCAATGTTTTCGAGTTCATTAATCAAGTCTTGCACACCCTTAAGATGTGCGTATTTGTTGATACACTTTTTTACCAAAGCAACATCAATACTCTTAAGGTAATTCTGTTGAAAGACGGTGTCTGCAAGTTTTGCATCAAAAGAATTGTAATGCATTTTTTTATAGAAACTGATAAGAGATAATGATAAATTGGCACCAGATGATGGGTTAACTTTATCTATGTAGGCTTTGTACGCTTCTTTTTCTTTGAAAAAATCAATGCCAATTTTAGCATGTTCTGTTTGATAACAATCACAAATCAAATGCGAAGGGTTCTCATATTTCTGATTTGTAGCATCCTTATGGTCAGAGTCGCAAGAAACAAGTATGATAATTAATAATAGGTATAGTTGTTTCATATGTTAATTCCGATTCTTGATGAGTAACTAATGTGATTGGAGGTATTGCAAAATTGAGTTAGATTAATGAAAGGATTGAATATGTATTAAGAAATCTAATTTGTAAAATTAGACAAGAGCATCAAAGCAACTAATATTGCGTTTGTTCCACTTGATTTTCCAACCATTCCAATGCTTTTTTACGATCATCAAATATCTTCGTAGTAATATGTGGTTTATTCAGTTTGATGTAAATTTTTCCAACTAATCTATGTGGCATCGACCTTATTAGTAGTGCTTTAGCAATGGTTCTTTGTTGAAATTCCTTGCTAGAAGTCAGTTCTCTCCCTTCTTTTGTTATGGTGCTCGAAGGATGAGAATCAACTAAAACACCATATTTTGATTCTTGTATTAAAGAAGTATTGGCGGCTTTTATTTCGTGTAATTTTACAACGTCCAGTTCAACATTTTCATGAACCACATTTTCAAGAATTAAATTGGACAACTTTTGAATGGAAACACCTTCTACATTTCTTGCACTCATGTGTATTCTTAATTAATCTTCTTCGAACTTCTGCAATACCTTGACAAGATTTTCTGGCCAAATATCATCTTTTATTATGTAGTTATCTATACCTAATGACTTCAATTTAAGTGCCACTTCTGCGTTATCTTGAGAACTAATAATAATCACTTTGGTATTAGGTAAAATGCTCTTGATAAGTAGTAAAACGTCATAGCCCGTGGTGTCTGGAAAAAAATAATCTAGAAATATATATTTTGGACTAGTGTTTTCCGCATAAAAATAGAAGTCATCTACTTTTGGAAAGTATTTAACTTTATAAGAAGTAGTATAGTTTAGTATTGTTTTCTCCAATTTGGCGCTAAACATTTCATCATCATCAATAATAACTATTTCATTATTGGTCAAACTCTTAAACATATTTGTAAAAGAGGTTATTTTGGACCATAGTCCGTTCTCGCTATTTTTTTGCTCAATGGCAGAGTCTATAATCTCATTTAGTTTAACTTCAGTTAAACCGTTTTTATTCAGTAGAAAATCTGCTTTACTTTGAATTGATTTGGCAATTTCATCTATAGTGTAACGAGATGAAATCATGATAATAGTAGATTTCGCAGAGCATAATTTGTAAAGTTCTACTACTTCTCTTCCTTTCATGTTCGGTAAGAAATTATCCAGTAAAATGATATCAGGCTTTTCATCCGAAATAGGATCAATTGCATCTTCTGCTGTTTCAAACATACGAACATTCGGAGTGATTCTACCAAGCCAATTATTCATTTTGCTTTTGTAGAGTACATCGTCTTCTATGAGAAATATTTTTATGTTTTTATGCTTCATAATTTTGAGCGATATAGTTTAAAACGACATTCAAATATAAAATCAAATTCTCAGTTTTCGAAATAATAGCGTTAGTATTATTGTTGTTACACTCTTTTTCTAAGCTAGAAGCCAATTGATTGCCTTCACTCAACATAAAACTGCTCATAGATCCAGCAATTAAATGTGCTTTTTTCTTAAGTGTTTCAATGTCTTTGTTTTGAAGAGCATCTTCCATTTCGCTAATATCACTGGGAATTCTTTTATTAAATATTTGTAACATCTGATCCAGAAAATCTCTTCCTTCTTCAATTTCAAACTTATCTAATGCAGCAGCAATATTAGTGATTTCAAAAGTAGCCATAGTTTATAAGTTTTCAGTAAAGATGAGTAACATCTTAGGAAGAAAATTAAATATAATTTTCTTTATCGAGGATAATTAATTAATAATAAGTGATAACAAAAATAGAAAAAACTATTTAGTGTTTAGTATCATTTCTTCAAAACTTAAAATTGTGTGATAACCTTTGGTCTTAAAGTACTCAAGGTCTGATTTATTTTTGATGGTAATCATTACAAAATCTCCTCCCCATGCTCCTAGGTATTTCGTAATTCCTCCTTTGTATAATTGAAACAAACTTTCACGACTAGTATCTCTTTGCAATAAGTGAGATAGAATTTGTTCATGCTCAACTAGCGCGACTTCAAGAGATTCTAAACTCTTTGCAGTTAACACTGCTTCTGTTAACTTGTTGAGGTCATTTATAATTAAGGAGAGGTCCACTCCTTTTTTTAATTCTGAATATTTCTCAACCTCAGCATCGCTTTTTTGTTTCTGGTTAAGATGTATGAAATATATTTGAGATTTAAATATTGGATTAAATTCAACAAAGTCAATTTTCACATTCTGCTGATGAACTTCATAAACCAACGAATGACTTTCCATTCCGCTGGCAATGTCATAACCACTTCCATTGCTTACCATGAAATGGAGCTTATGAGCATCCACTTGAAGCCATTTGGCTAAGTTACACAATAGTGTAGAGCTGCTTCCTAATCCCCAGTCAGTTGGAAATTCTAATTCGGTTCGAATGTTCCATCCGTTTTGAAGAGTTGATTTAGGATCTAACTGATTAGCAAATTTTAAAATTTTACTTAATCTTCCAGCAATATTCTTTTCAGAGGAGTCAATTATTGAAAAATCTACAGAATTAAATCTTCCTTCAAACCAAATCTTATTCTCGACATCATAACTCGTCCAACTGATATCTTGAGAATCATTGTTTTGAATTTTAAGCCATTGTCCTTTTCTAGTAGGAAGCGTAAGTGCCTTTGCACCGTCAATAACCAAGTATTCACCTGTTATTAGTAGTTTTCCGGGACTATAAAACGACTCTTTATAATCCACCGAATACAAATATTAATTGTCCAAAACCTGCAGCCATACCTAAGAAAGCACCTGTTAGAATTAATTTTAACTCATCTTCCTGGAAAACGGGGCGTAGAAAATCCACAAAGTCAGGTGGGGATAAAGCTTGCATTTTTTCTCGAAAGACTGTTTCCAAATCCATCGCTTCTTCTGCATACGGAAATACTGGTTTTACTGAAGAAGGTAATTCCTTTATGGTTTTTTCAACGACTAAATCTTTCATTTTGTCATAGTTTCGTTTTCCTGCAATTAATTTAACTACAGGCTTACTTATTCCAACTCCTTCATCGATAGCATTTTTAGCATGTATCGAAATCATATCGACAAACTTTTCTTTGGTAGGCCCGTTCACAATTGCAGCAAATATTCTATCAAAAGTGAATATTTCATTAGCTAGCATCGTGGCATATTCAGCACTAACCTCATTTTGCCTCGTTATAAATAATCCTTGGAATTTCCTTCCTAAAATTCTGATTGGCTTTACTGGTTCAAAAATCAGTTTTAATGCAAGCCAATTGGTTGCATAGCCAACCAGTAATCCAAATACCGGTAAAATCCACCATGCATCATACATATACCATACTCCCATTTGAACCAAACCAAAAAGAAAACCGAAGTATATTCCTGAACGTTCAATGAATTTGAATTCTTCCCGTCCACATTTCAGGAAAATTTCATTTAACAAACTCTTATCCTGCATAAGTCTTTGCACAACCATTCCTTTCAAATCAAAAACTTCTTCAATATTTTCTTTCACATCAGTCATGATATCATTGACTATTTTAGGCATGTCTCTACTTATTCTAGCATAAACTACTTTTTTTACCGAATCAGGAAGTCGAGACCATACTTCAGGCATCTGGTCCGCCATAAATTCATCCATGATTTCCTTGGCAATTCTATCGAATTGAGGTCGCATTTCCTCTGCTACTTGCGATGGATCTATCTGTGCGAACAATTCTTTAACGTCCACCAAACGTGTGGTCCATAGGTCTACAGACAATTTTGCCATCTTGGCCGCTTTACTTGGGATAATCCCTTGCCAGCCAATATATGGTTTGATTCCGATGAACTCTACAGGGTAGAAGGTCATTTTTAAAGCAAGTACATTTGTTCCCCAGCCGATTATAGCACTGGTTACTGGTATTGATAAGTACATCAATAATTCACCATATTCTTCCAAAAAACTCATAGACCACTTTATTTAGAGCATAAAAGTAAAAGAAAACTTTATTTTAATATCTTTACCCTTGTTAAAATTATAAAGTAGTTTATGAAGTTCGCAAAAATATTCGCAGTTTTAGCCTTGTTTGGTGCAATTTTTCTTACAGGATGTTATAAGTTTAATCACAACTATATCATGAAAGGTAAATGGTATGTGAATTCATTTGAAGTAAGTGGAGGAAGTACTAACCTGATGGAAGGTGTACTGCCTGATTACGTTGACGGAAAAGGTCAGTACATGGTGTATATGTTGGATAATGGGCTTTTGAGAGGTGAATACTACGCTTATGACACTTTGGTTTATTTTAGAACAGGTGTTTGGAATATGCCACATAAAGACA
>CAJYBK010000119.1 GCA_913064955.1 uncultured Flavobacteriales bacterium | reverse complement strand
TTGCTTACTTGTAGTCTTTCTTCTTAATTTGAAATTATTTATATTAATTCTCCTACTCCTTCATCTATAGATATCCTTTTATATATATGTTCTTGGCTAGGAATTCATCATCCACCGAATGTCCAAAAGTTTACTTTAACCAATGAATTGAAAAATAAATTAGTCGAATTTCACAGTGCAAATCGCAAGGTTGTTATGTTAGTAGATGAAGCTCAATCCATGACTTACGATGCTTTGGAAGAGCTTAGACTACTGAGTAACATTGAAACGGATCAAGACAAATTATTACAAATGGTTTTATTCGGCCAGCCTGAGTTGGATATAGCGCTGAATGCTGAAAAAATTAGACAACTTAAAAGTAGGATTAGTTACAGTATGTTTGTACCTGCTTTACAGGATTTAGATGTTCAGGCATATTTAAATTATAGAATGCGTAAAGCAGGTTATTCAGGCTTAGATGTATTTGATTTGAAGGTTTCAAAAAAAATTCAAAGTATCACCCAAGGTTTACCTAGAAATATAAATGTTGTAGCTGATAAAGTTTTGATGTCAATATTTAGCAATGGAGATAAATATGCAAAAAATAAACATCTCAAAAGCTTACCCGACTTAGAGACGGGCGTTGCAGCAAGTTCAGGTCGTCAGCACTATTATTTAGCATTAATAGCGTTATTGTTTATTATTTTATTTCTATCTTTTTTAATGTTCAGTAATGTTCTTCAAACGTCCTTGTCACAAACAGCTGCTTTTTCCAATACAATTGAGGATGCATCTTCCACAACTACAGGTACCGTTTCAATGGACGGTGATCATAATCATACTGATTCTCTACAAAGTACAACTAATAAGTTAGATAATTCAAAAGAATTAGTGCTTGATGCTGATAGTCAAGTTATTGAAGAAAAATTTAAAAGTACTGTTAACGATTCAACTATCAATATTAAAGGTGATGATCAGAATACTAATTCTATTGTGATGAAGCACTTTGATAATGTGAGTGTAGCGAAACAAATTAATTACCAGATAAAAAATCCTAGTGCCATAATTAGTAATCCACAACAATTACAAAGAATCATGGGTTATCATTCAAAGGGAAAGGCTTGGTTTGAATCATTGAGCGAAAAATATGTGATTCAATTATCAACAGATAATATTAGGACTATTGATACAACCATTCGCTTTCATCAGAGAAATAAGTTGAATTTGGATTCAATACATATAGTAGTTGATTATAGTAAAAAAAATAACAAATACCGTTTAAAGGTATTTTATGTAGCATCTTCTGTTTTTTCAGACTTAAGTCAAAAGATTGACAGTTTGCCTGCTAAATATAAGAGTGCTAGCCCATATATCGTTAGGGTTGACCAAGTGGTACAAAATTTGCGTTATACTGATAAAAAATTACAAGAAGTTGGAATACTCAATGAATAATCATGTCAAATCTATAAGTTCTTCGTTATTGGCCCTGGCATTCATCGCTAGTTTACTAGGCTGCCAAGAGTCTTCAGTCAAACGTGATAAGCCTGCACCGCCTGTTTCAGAAAAATTAGCACCAAGCGGTCATATTCATTCCAAAGCCAAGGTTGATGACAATGTTTCTGGCAGTGCTTCCATTCCATCACTTGTAACTACTCAAATTCCAAAATTACCGCCTCTTGGTTCTAGATCTAGAGATGAGAGTTATTCCATTTCAGCCGTAAATGTACCTGTTGCCGAGTTGCTTTTTAAGTTGGCTAAAGATGCTGGTAAAGAGATGGATATCTATGCGGGTATTAGTGGTAACGTAACTATTAATGCTATCAATCAGCCACTTCAAAGCATTCTTGAGAGAATGGCCGAACAAGTAGGTTTTGTTTTTGAGATTAATAACCAATCAATGTCAATCAAGCCAGATTTTCCTGAATGGAAAAATTATAAAATTGATTACGTTAATATAGTCAAAAATAGTAAAGATACCATTGATATGAAAATGAGTGTATCTGGTACTACTGGTAGTTCTACCACTTCACAGGCAGGCAGTTCTACAAAAGTTTCTGTTGAATCTGAGCATGATTTTTGGGACAAGCTTGAAAAAAATATTCAGCTGTTAGCGCAATTGGATCCTAATGCAAATAGAGTTATTTTGCCTCCGTCTGCTACAAGTGAAGGTAAGACCATCCCTGCAGCAAGAGCTCCTGCGCTCTCAAGTATATCCCAAAATACTGTAGTTAACCCTGAAGCTGGGATCATCTCAGTTTACACATCTTCTAAAAAACATAAATCAATTAAAAAATATATTGATCAAGTTAGCTTGCGTGCAGAAAGACAAGTTTTGATAGAGGCAACAGTTGTTGAGGTTGTACTCAATGATGATTACCAAGCTGGAATTGATTGGTCGTTTTTTGGTGATAGGGCTTTTGGTAACGATGGCGGTTTACGTATAACATCACCTTTTTCAGGACCTGTTGATGGATTTTCAATTGCTACCGTTGATAATTTGGGTAGCGCAGCGGCAGGAGCATTAAGTGGAGATTGGAATATATTAGCAAATTTGAAAATGCTAAAACAGTTTGGTGATTCCAAAGTCTTATCAAGCCCTAAAATTATGGCGATTAATAACCAAACAGCACTTTTAAAGGTAGTTAATAATTTAGTTTATTTTTCTGTTGATGTTACGGTTACACCAGCAACTTCAACTGCAGCGGCCACAACCACCTATGAAACTGAAATTAAAACCGTTCCCGTTGGTTTTACAATGAGTGTAACGCCTTTTGTTAGTGAAGATGGTGATGTTACATTGAATGTAAGACCAACTATATCTCGAAAAATTGGGGAGGTAAATGACCCTAATCCAGATCTAGCTACAGCTGGTGTAATTAGTTCTATCCCCATAATCCAAGAAAAAGAAATGTCTTCTGTTCTTCGTTTGAAAGATCGCCAGACAGCTATTATTGGAGGCTTGATTGAAGACAATAACTCTAATACTAGAACAGGTGTTCCGTGGGTTAGTGATGTTCCTGTCTTAGGTGATTTGTTTTCTACTAGAGATGACTCAACGGGTAAAAGTGAGTTAGTTATTTTTATTCGACCAGTGATTATTAAGAATCCTGATGTAGATAATGGTGATTTACATTCAGTAAGTCGATTTTTAAAGACTGATAAGTACTAAGAAGTGATGTTGCTGTGAGTGTATTGCTTGATGCTTTAAAGAAAGCTGCAGAAGATAAAAAGAAAGCTGATAACTTGGTTGCAGATACAGATGCAGATCAAGATAGTAGATCTTCTGAGTCTTTTTCCGGTTCTCAAGATAACTCTAATTTGGATTTTAAATTAGCTGTTCCTGACGAGGATAATTCAAGTATTGAATCTTCGGAAGCCAATGCTAATGAAAATGGTAATGCATTAATAGCTAAAGATGAAATCAAGGTTTCACCTAAAGAAGAACTACCTTCATTTAGTCTAAATACATCAGAAGAAACAGTGTCTGATGTGGATGTTAATACGGAATTAGATTTCCAAATTAAACTCCAACCTGAAGATACTCTAAACACACAAAATGAATCTGAAACTTCAAACAACGATTTAGAATCATTAATTAATTCTTTAGATATAGAAGATAATGTAACTGTTGATAAAGTTGGCTTAGAGCCTTTTGCAGTTTCCAGTACTAATGTGTTGTCCGGATTGTCTGCAGAACAGAAGACTCAGAGTGGTCTAGAGTCTGCTAATCCAAAAACAACTATAAAAAGTGAAGAAACCAACACCATTGATGATTTTAACTGGAGTATGGATGATCTTCCAGGTTATGAAAATCCAGGTCAGAGTAATGATGACACGTCGCAGAAAGCTAAAAGCTTGTCCCAAAACCCAATTTTAATTAATGGGGAAAACACACCTCCTAAAATAAAGAAAAAGTACGCTACCTCTACTAGAATTATTGTTAGCTTAGTCGTTGTATTGCTTTTTATTGGAATAGGCTTTTATGGAATGCTTTACTATCAAGAGCAGAATGAAAATCTTGAGTTTAGTATGAGAAAATATAATCTTTCTAAGATGCAATTTACACAACCTAAATCTGACCACGAAGTAAATACAGTCCTGCAGGAATCAATTGAAGACAATTCAGCACTTAATATAGTTACTGATAAGGTTATGTCTATAGGATCAACAATCAAGGATGCTGTAACAAGTCAACTAAATGATGATTCTGATAAGCCACAAACTTTACAAGATTCTTCAAGTCAAGTTGCAAAATTAACGAATACTGAAGATGCTCTATCGAGTCAATTACCAGCTAAAAATCTTAGTAACAGCAGTATTCAAAGACCTAAAAAAATCCAAAATAAAGCTATTCGTGATACTAAATACAATAGCTCTAAGAAACCTACAGAAAAATTAGCGAAAACACCTTTATATAGTACCGATGCTATGGTTAGCATCAGTACTGCCAGGTCATCTCTTTCAAAAGCCTATTCTGCATACGAATCAGGTGATTTTCAACAAGCTAATCAAATGTTTACTGATGCTCTTGAAAAGGAACCACGTAATATTAATGCATTGTTAGGTTTAGGTGGGATTGCTGTAGCTCAAAGTGATAATTATTCTGCTTTGAATTATTATCAAAAGGTATTAGATTTAGAACCAAATAACATTTATGCATTCGAATCCATAGCTAACCTATCGGGCAAAATGCTTCTTAATAAGTCTTGGGAAAATGAACTTTTCGAGATGTCGCAAAAATACCCAAGTTCAGCAGTTCTTCAATATGCAAAAGGTAATGTGTTTGCTAAGGAAAGTGACTGGTTAGCCGCTCAAGAAAGCTATTTCAACGCTTATGCGTTAGATTCAGTAAACCCTGATTATATGGTTAACTTAGCTATTAGTTATGATCATTTGGGAAAATATGAGTTAGCGGCTCAATATTACACTCAAGCATTAGGTTTTGCTCCGGGCTCTAATGTCAGTTTTGATAAAAAACAAGTTAGAGATAGATTGGTTTCATTGCGTCAATTTATTTCTCAGGGTCATTAATTAATGCAGCTTCCAATCCGCCTTGGAGAACGATTAGTACAGGAAGGGCACATTTCACCTGACCAGTTGTCTATTGCCTTGACTGAACATAAAAAATCAGGCCATAAACTAGGTGAAATCCTTGTCTCAATGGGGTTTGTTGATGTTGCTATAGTTCGTGAAGTTGTTGGAACATATGTTGGCTATGCTTCAATGAGCTTGAAAGAAGTTGTTCCGGATCCAAAAGCACTTCAACTTGTATCTGAAACTTTTGCACATAACTATCAACTCATGCCTATAAGCATTAAAGATAATGTGCTTAAAGTCGCTATGGCAAACCCCGGTGACATATTAGTATTAGATAAATTACGCAGACACCTTCAGAACCCTAAGATTCAAGTACAGCCGGTCTTAGTAGTAGAGTCTGAAATCCAGAATGGTATTGATAACTACTATGGTTATGAGTTATCAATTGAAGGTATTCTCAAAGAGTTAGAAACAGGTAAAGCTGATTTAGCTTCTATTTCGTCTAATAATGAATATTCTCAGCCTATGGTTAGGCTTGTAGATAACCTGTTAACAGATGCCGTTAAAAGAAATGCTTCTGACATTCATTTTGAGCCTGAAGAAGAGTATATACGTATTAGATACCGTATTGATGGGGTACTCCAGGAAATACGCTTGTTACATAAAATGTTTTGGTCCGGCCTTGTAGTACGATTGAAAGTTATGTCTGAGTTGGATTTAACTGAGCAGAGGATACCTCAAGATGGTCGAATGACCTTGATTGTGCATGGTCGTCGAATTGACTTCCGCGTTTCATCATTACCTGGTACTCATGGTGAAAACTTTGTACTGCGTATACTTGATAGAGAAAAAGGTATAGTACCGCTTGATGATTTAGGTCTGGATAAAGATTCTTATGATGATCTAAAAATCATGATGGCACGACCTACTGGAATTTTATTAGTTACAGGGCCTACTGGCTCGGGTAAAACAACAACTCTTTACTCGATACTGAATGAGTTGAATGATGTTGGTGTAAATATTATGACGCTAGAAGACCCTGTCGAGTATCCAATGTCCCTAGTTAGGCAGACTCCGGTAAATGAAGAAATAGGGATGACCTTTGCAGCAGGTATCAAGGCCTTACTTAGACAAGATCCAGACATAATATTAATTGGTGAAATACGAGATGCTGAGACCGCCGAAATGTCTATTAGAGCCGCTATGACAGGTCACCAAGTATTTGCTACTTTGCATACTAACTCTGCTATTGGCGCAATCCCTCGATTATTAGACATAGGAGTTTCACGTTCCATAATGTCCGGTAATATGATAGGAATTGTGGCTCAGCGTCTTGCTCGTAAACTTTGTAAGCATTGTAAAGAGTCTTATGAACCCGAGGAGTTTGAACGTCAATTATTGTCAATCTCAGAAGGGGATAGCTATCAACTATACAAGGCTAAAGGCTGTGATAAGTGCAATGGTGTAGGATATTAAGGGCGTTTCGCTGTTTTAGAGACTTTAAGATTTACTTCAGAGATGGATGAACTCTTGCTTGAGGGAGCTACACAGCATGCTTTACTAGAAAAGGCGATTGAAAATGGTTTTTCTACAATGGCTCAGAGTGGTATTCGCTGGGTCAAACAAGGTGAAACAACTCTCGAAGAGATTAGTCGAGTTGTTAACTTAACTGAGCTTTTATAAGTGAGATTGTAAATGGAAAATTATCATTATACAGGAATTAATAAATACGGAAAACGTGTTAATGGTGTTTTACCAGCTGCTAATGAGCAAGAACTTGAACAAAAATTAATCAAATCTAATATAGATTTATTAACATTTAAGAAAAAATCCAATTCATTTTCATTACTAAATAAGCCTAAAGTTACTCGTAAAGATATTATTGGCATGACAATACAGTTAGAGCAGTTACTGCGTGCAGGTGTGCCACTTTTAGAAATTATCAACGATTTAAAAGACAATTTTGAAAGTGATGCGGTCAAAGAGATGTTGTCTAACATTTATGAGTCAATGGAAGGTGGTTCTACGTTTTCTGAGTCATTGCAAAACTTTGAAAAAGAGTTTGGTGAAGTTTATATCTCATTAGTCTCAGTTGGAGAGAAAACAGGGCAGTTAGAAGATATTCTTTTGGATCTTGCGAATATGATTAAATGGGAAGATGAACTTGTCTCTAAAGCGAAAAAAGTTATGATTTACCCAGCGATTGTCGCTACGGTTGTTATTGGTGTTGTTATTTTGATGATGCTGTTTGTCGTACCTGAACTACTAGGTTTTATTACTTCAATGGGTGGTGAACTAGGGTTTGCAACAGTCGCTCTAATAGCTACATCAGGCTTTATACAAGAATATATTTTAGAATTGTTTTTGATTCCTATGGTTATTGTGTTCTTACTGAAATGGTGGAGAAAGCAGTCTCCAGATTTTCGTATAAAAACCGATGAAATGTCTTTACATATATGGATTATAGGGCCTGTACTTTATAAGTTGAAACTAGCACGAATAGCTAACTCTTTAGCCATAATGTACGGTGCTGGGGTAAGTTTTCCAGATAGTTTGAGGATGGCTAGCGTTATTGCAGGTAATAAATATTTAGAAGGTAATATTATTCAAGCAGTACGTATGATTGAAGAGGGTAAACCGATTTTTGAATCATTCGAAGAAGCTGCTGTTTTTCCTTCTATGGCGGTTCGTATGATCAAGGTAGGTGAGCTAAGTGGTGGAATGGATACTGCTTTAAAAAATGTTGCCTATTTCTACGACCGTGAAGCTAAAGAAATGATTGAAAAAATTGAACCTACAATTGAGCCAATTCTTACCGTGGTGATGGGCTTTGTTGTAGGTTGGGTAATGATTGCGGTTCTTGGACCGATTTATGACACTATTGCACAGGTGCAGTAATAATGAGATACGTTTTTTATATTACAGACAATGGCGTCACCGCTTATAACGGCCAAGCCTCTGGTCAAAATGTAAGCGAATCATTTGAATGGAATGATGTTGCGCTTCTTGATGCGTATTTATCTACGATGCCTGAAAACGCCGAAGCTGACGTTATTCTCGATTTGGTTGATGAAGATTTATATTTTGAATGGGCTCCAAAAGTTCATACTTGGGAAAAAGGTGCTATTGCTGAAAGGCGTAAACAGCGAATACATCAAGATACTATAGCCTTATCTGAAGTACATTGGACAAATACGACTCAAACTAGCGAAGATGGGCGTAAGGAAGAACTTATCTTGTCTGCTACAGTAACGGATACCTTTAACGTTAGTAGTTTTTTACAGAGCCTTGAAGAAGCACAAATTATTCTTAAAAGTATTCACTCTAAAGCATTCCTGTTAGAAGAATATTTTAATAAAAAAGTACGACCATACTTGAAATTAGGTCGTCAAGATTTAAAAAAACCATTCTTGCTAGTTACCAGACAAACAGAAAATACTTATAGGCAGACATTCTTTTACAATGGCGAGCTGAGGTTAAGCCGACTGGTTGAAATAGATAAAAGTTTTGAAGATTTTGAAAGCATTAGTCAAGCATTGATTGATGAAACCAAGATGGCTATTACTTATGTCTATAACCAAAAAATCGTACCGTTTAATAGTCCCATTGGATATGTCTTTTTAGATGGCGAGCAAAGAATGCTGGATGCTATTCTTGCTATGTGCCAAGAAGAAGGTTTGATTCGCTCAACATGGGAAGAAGATGAGTATTTCGTTGGTACGGCAAATTTCAGAAAAATTACTCCCGATGGTTTAAATTGTCAACGAGAATATTCACCGTGTTATTCAATGCAGGCTGCCGTTGATTTTGTTTTCAGTAATCGCCCTAAAGGGTTTTATCGTAACGATTATGTTAAGAAGATAAATCTCCTAACGTCTGGTCAAAAAATATTTATTGCTGTCAATATATTGATATTTTTAAGCGGACTATACTATGTGCTTATTACTGGTGTGGATACTCTGTTAAGCTGGCAGAAGCAAGCTATGTTAGAGCAAAAAATCCAGCAACATGAATCTGAAAAGAAGCGATTACAAGAAATGGTAAAACTTCAAGATGATGCACAGCAGATAAAAGCATCTGTTGAATTTTCTGAAGCCATTTTAACCCTAAAAGTAAACCGCCTTATCAGCTTTGATGTGAATGCGTTAAGCCAAGTTTTTTCGAATCATTCAAATATTCAACTTTCTACTATAAAGTGGAAAACCATTGATCGTTTTGATAGTCGACGTAATCAGATAGATATCAAAGCTTGGGTATTTCCTTTTTATGAAACTTATCATGATCCCGTGATGTGGGTTGATGCATTTGTTGCTGAGTTAAAAACTCTTCAAGGTGTTGAAATGGTTCAATTACAAAAAGAACCTTTAAACCGTCAACTGGGTCAAGCATTATCCATTAATTCAAAAATGGGTGAAGTTGATGCGCTACCATTTACAGTAACGTTGAGAGTGAAAGATGTTCAACCTAAGTAATATAATAAGGGATCCTCTTGTCCAACGCTTTTTTAAAAAGCTGCTGATAATCTTTGTGATTCTTTCGGCATTATTTGGTGCCTCATGGTACGGATATGAGGAAATTCAGAAAGAACTTGTTGCCCAAGAAAAGCCTAAAATTCAAAAACTGAATTCATTACGTAGCCAAGTAAAATTTCTACAACAGCAAGTTAGGTTGTATCAAGAATATGGTGAAAAATATGAAGAGCTTGTTAAAAAAGGCCTAGTAAAACAGCAAGATCGTGTTTTTTGGACGGATTCTTTAATTAAGTTAAAAGATGAATATCTTATTCCAGATTTAAGCTTTTCTTTCTCACCAGAAAAACCATTAAGTAGTGGCCAGTTTTCAAAAATAAAAATTCCCAATGGAATGTTTTTTTATAGTGAAGTTACTTTGAAAATGTCATTACAGCATGAAGAAGATTTAGTTCGAGTTTTTGAGAGTATTAGCCAAAATATATCTCCTCTGTACTTGGTAAAGAGCTGTGATACAAAGCTTAAAGATAGCGGGCATGAGATTAATGCAAATTTTGATTTGATGGCTGGTAATATTAATGTCAGCTGTTCATTAATTGTTTTCCATACGCATCCAAGTAAGACAAAGAAACCTCTGTAATTGAGTATGGAGTATAGGGTATAAATATGATTAAAAATATGCTGTTCAAA
>CAJYBK010000118.1 GCA_913064955.1 uncultured Flavobacteriales bacterium | reverse complement strand
TGTTTTGTACTCAAGCGTATAATCTTCTCCTTCTAATTGTTTTTGAGCAACTTTTCCTTTCAAGAAGCCTTCTTCAGAAATTATAGCGGATGAGAAAAACTTATGCTTGAATGCTACCCAATTTGTTTTAGATTCTAACTCAATCTCATCATCACCTCTTTCAGATATATAATCTCTCTTTTGATCAAAGTATCTAAACATCGTAGTGGCAATTGTTCGCTCGTCTGAAGCCAGTTTTTCCGTTGCCAATGCAGTCATTTTCCAATTAATCTGAGTATTGGAATAATCAATGTCGTCAATGTTCTTAAGATTCACATACTCAATGTCAAAACCAACATCATAAACGCCTTTCTTTAGAGAATATCTAAAATCAACATACTTGGTAGGATCGTTTGTATTCAATCTATAAACTATTGATGCTGTATTGGTATCTTCAACTAAAACCACACTCTCTGAGTGCTGCGGAGTGAAAAATAATCCACTTGTTGATAGTGGAATTCCATTATTTACTAATGCCAATCCGAATGAACTTTTATTACCATCAAATAAATGTAACCCACTCATAGAGTCGGGCGTGGCAATGTAATCATCGTAAGATTGATACTCTTTCAATTTAACATCAATAATTTGCCCACCTTTATTAGAAATCGTAACAGCAATTTTATCATTTTCAAGAACTGTTGTTTTTAATTCTGATGACATTGCAGCAGTAGCAAAAATTCCGTATTCATTTTCTAATTGCTTACTTGCGGTTTGAACAACAAGGTTTTCCTGAGCAAGTTTGACAGAATCAACATAATTTGCCACATATAATGAGTCAGTCTGCAATGAATCTGCAATTCCTGCTATGATTAAAGAGTCTGATAATACAGGTGATTCAATTTCTATTTGAGTTGCTAAAGTAGCACTGTCAGAAACTGAAGTTTGATTAATAACTTGCTCTTTCTTGTCTTTTACAGATGATTCTTTTTGCTCTTCCTCATCGTTGTTCATTACCGTGAATGTCAGCAGTATGGCTCCAATTAAGAATAATCCGATCAGCGTATTTTTATCCATCTTGTTCTATTACTTTCCAATTTTGAGGGGGCAAAATTAATCAAATATAATGAGAGGAACCTTAATTTATTGAACAAATAAAGCAGAATTAAATATATCTTTGCAACCTTATTGCATTTATGAATAATTATATCATCTTTTTTGGGTTGCTAGGAAGTGTGCTTTTAACGAGTATTCTAGTGTTCTTGTTTACCGACAAGATTCGTGCCCACAGTAAGTATATTAATACTTTTGCAGCTGCTGTTGTTGCTTCGTTAATTTTTGTCCATATACTGCCAGAAATATACGAATTGAAATCCTTCTGGATTGG
The DNA here is from genome assembly GCA_913064955.1 of uncultured Flavobacteriales bacterium. GTDB lineage: Bacteria > Bacteroidota > Bacteroidia > Flavobacteriales_D > Parvicellaceae > Parvicella. The sequence goes on along the minus strand of CAJYBK010000118.1, from coordinate 8,839 downwards.
TTTTACTCTTATGATGGGGATGATATTTCAATTAGTTCTGGAGAAAATCACTAAGGGTATTGAGCATGGTCATGTACACTCGCATAGTGTTAATCATAAGTCAATCCTTTGGGGGTTATTAATTGGTTTGGGTATTCACTCATTGGTGGAAGGCGCTCCAATATTTATGTCTACGCAAGAATTAGAAACTACCGAAATTCATCATCACATGAATGGGGAGGGACATGACCACGATCATGGACATGAACATGCTGGGGAAGTATCAGATCATGGAAATACCTTTGTTGCGGCCATCCTTTTTCATAAAGTTCCAGTAACGATAGTGTTTTCACTTTTCTTACTTTCAGTGGGAGTAAGTAAATGGCGATTTTTTGGTCTCATATTAGTTTTTGCGTTGATGACACCATTGGGTGGATTGCTAGGGAAAATGCTTTCAGGAGTAGAAGGTATGGGTTTATATGGTGCATATTTTATGGCATTTTCAACCGGAATGTTATTACATATCATAACCGCCATATTGTTCGAGCATTCACATACTAAAAAGGAAAGTGATACTCATTTAATTATTATTACACTTGGAGTTACAATTGGAACTTTAATTTTTTACTTTCAGTAATGGATACAATTCAAACTAATTATAAGTTAAGAGCGAAGAACGCCAGTGCAGAGATGAAAAGTATGTCCGCAAAGGCGAATACTTTAGTAATGGCGCGGGTGCTCGTTTTTGGATTGATGATCCTAATGGTTTATTTAACTTGGGGGAACGTGTTATTAGTTTTCTCTAGTATTTTAATAATTGGTTTAGGATTCGGATATTTGATTAAATGGCACAGTGTTTTTAATGAAAAGAAAAGATATTGGAACGCTATTCATGAGTTTTATCAAAATGAGCTAAAGGCTACTGAAAGTGATTTCTCTTGGGCGAATGACGGAGAGGAGTATAAGGAACCTTACCATGCTTACGCTAATGATGTAGACTTGTTTGGTCATCATTCTTTTTTTCATAAACTCAATCGCACAAGTACATTAGGCGGTGAATCAATGCTCGCTAATAAATTGGCATCAAATGACGTGTTAAACATCATTGAAAAGCAAAAGGCAATCAGAGAGTTATCAATGAAAATGGATTTTCACGAAAATTTTGTTGGAATCGCTAGAACAAATAAATCGAATTTAAAACCTGAAACTATAAGTAATTGGTTTAAGAACTATTCTCCGGTGTTGAATGTCAAATTGAAATTTTTACTTTGGATATTTCCTATACTTTCGGCAATATGCCTTGGTCTTTATGTTTCAGGAGTAGTATCGGGTGTTATTTTTGGAGCTTGGTTTACGATTGGATTGGTGCTTACTGGAGTTCTGATTAAAAATACGCTAAAATTCAATTCAGAAATCAACCGCATTGCAGATAATATCCGAATATTTGGGAAGTTACTTACTCAAATAGAGGCAGAGTCTTTTGAAAGTGAGTTGTTGCAAGGAATTCAAAAAGAAATTAAGCAAAAGGATATTGACGCATCTAAAATGCTTCATTCATTTGTGAAGAAAGTTGATTTGTTTAATAATAGAAATAACTTTTTAGTTGGCATTTTTGGAAATGCATTATTGTTATGGGATTCTCAAACCATTTATGGTGTGGAAAGATGGATCATGGAGTATAAAAACACCGTTCAAAACTGGATTGCTGGAATATTTGAAATGGATGCAATGTTGTCCTTAGCAATCCATAATGCTAATCATCCACACTTTACATTTCCCACAATAGGAGAGGAGGAGACACCTTATATCCTAAAAGGAAAAAATGTAGGTCATCCGCTATTAAAGAAAGAAGTATGTGTTACCAATGATGTTGAAATCAATAACGAAAACTTTTTGATTATTACCGGAGCCAACATGGCTGGTAAAAGTACATTCCTAAGAACTGTAGGCTTGTCAATAGTAATGACAAATGTTGGACTACCATTATTTGCAGAAGAGATAACAATTAAGCCGCAGAAGTTGATTTCTAGCATGCGAACGGAGGATTCTTTGAAAGATGATGAGTCCTATTTCTTTGCAGAGTTAAAACGACTTAAATTCATTATAGATACCATTAGCATCGAACCTCATTTTATTATTTTGGATGAAATTCTCAAAGGGACCAATAGTAAGGATAAAGAAGAGGGGTCTAAACAATTTGTAAAAAAATTAGTAGGTCTAAAAGCTTCAGGAATAATTGCAACACATGACTTAGGATTATGTACTATTTCGGAGTCAATTCCTCAGGTGAAAAACTTTTACTACGATGCGGAGATCGTAAATGATGAATTGTTCTTTGATTATAAAATGAAAAATGGTGTTTGTAAAAACATGAATGCATCTTTCTTGTTAAGGAAAATGGAAATAGTGTAGTTTAAGTGATGGAATTCCAATATTTCTTCTGAATTGTTTTCCACAGAACCATGCATTTAATTTCTAAAAATATAAATTTGCTCACAATATAAATTATAATAAAATGTCAACAGAAATAGAAAAAGTAAAATGTCTTATTATTGGTTCAGGCCCTGCAGGCTACACAGCTGCTATCTATGCAGCAAGAGCTAATATGAGTCCAGTGTTATATCAAGGAATGCAGCCAGGGGGCCAATTAACAACAACTAATGAGGTTGAGAATTTCCCAGGATATCCTGATGGTGTTACAGGTCCAGAAATGATGATTCAATTACAAGCGCAAGCAGAAAGATTTGAAACGGATGTGAGAAGTGGTTGGGTAACTAAAGTTGATTTTAGTGGTGATGTACATAAAGTATGGATTGAAGATAAAAAAGAAATTCATGCCGAAACAGTGATTATCTCAACAGGAGCATCTGCTAAGTATTTAGGATTGGAATCGGAGCAACATTATTTGAAAATTGGAGGAGGAGTTTCTGCCTGTGCAGTTTGTGATGGATTTTTCTACAAAGGTCAGGAAACAATAATTGTTGGTGCTGGTGATTCAGCATGTGAAGAAGCACACTATTTATCAAAACTGTGTACTAAAGTTACTATGTTGGTTAGGAAAGATACTTTCAGAGCTTCTAAGATTATGGCTGAAAGGGTTCAGAACACAGAGAATATTGAGATTTTATATAATACTAATACAGTAGAGGTATTAGGTGATGAGCACGGAGTGACAGGTGCAAGAGTTAAAAATAGCGTAACAGGAGAGGTAAAAGGTATACCTGCTACTGGTTTCTTTGTCGCTATTGGACACAAGCCTAATACAGATATATTTAAGCCATACATCAATATGGATGAGACTGGTTATATTAAGTATGAAAAGCCGGGAACGTCTTTAACTAATGTACCAGGCGTTTTTGTTTGTGGTGATGCTGCTGACAAAACATATAGACAAGCAATAACTGCTGCTGGTACAGGTTGTATGGCTGCATTAGATGCAGAAAGATATTTGGCAGCCAAAGGTCATTAAAAAATAATGAAGGTTAGAAAAGCCTCTTGCTACACGTTTAGTAAGAGGCTTTTTCATAAATAAATTATCATCTTAATAAAAATCTTAGGCAACCTTTTGAAAAATAATGTATTTTTATAGACAGTATTAGAAAACTTAAACCAATTCCTATGATAAAAAGAATTACTACACTATTTGCTTTAGCAGCAATGGCAACATCCGTTATTGGACAAACTTCAGACGTTGGAGGGCCAGTTTCGTTTAATGATAAAGCACAAATTTCAGACATAAAGTCGGCAGTTGAAATGCCTTCTTTTGATTTGCAAGCCGTTTTGGAAGCGAATGCTGTGAATGAGTTGAATAAAGTGGGACCTTACATGTTTGGATTTGAGCATCAGGTTAATTATGATATGAGTAATGCAGGCACTTGGACAACTTTAGCAAATGGAGATAGAGTATGGAGGTTAAAAGTGATTTCTGAGGGAGCTTTGTCTTTAAACTTTGTTTTTAGCGATTTTTTCATTCCAGAAGGAGGAAGTTTACATTTGTATAATAATGATAAATCACACGTTGTTGGTGCATATACTGCAGCAAACAACAATGCAAATAATGAATTAGGAACAGGTTTGTTAAAAGGTGAAGAGGGTATTATTGAATATTACGAGCCTAAGGAAGTGGCCGGAGAAGGTAGACTTTTAATGACAATGGTTGTGCATGGATACAGAGATATCAACAACTTTTATACAGAGAAAGGATTAAATGATGCTGGTGGTTGTAATATGGATGCTATTTGTGCTGACGGAGATGATTGGAGAGATGAAATTAGATCTGTTGCAAGAATTGTAAATGGTGGTGGTGTTTGTACTGGGACTATGCTAAACAATACTGCAGAAGACGGAACTCCTTATTTCTTAACTGCTAATCACTGTAGTCCTCAAAGTATGGGGAGTTACGTTTTTCAGTTTAAATACGAAAGTCCAACTTGTGGAAGTCAAACAGCTTCGAATTCAACCAACCCGACAGGGAGTTTAAATGAAGTGAATGGTTCTGTACTAAGAGCAAGACAAGGGGATTCAGATTTTGGTTTGTTAGAATTAAATGCTATTCCCGCAAATCCATATTATTCTGGATGGGATAATAGCGGTGCGATTCCTCAAACTGCAACAGGTATTCATCACCCTTCAGGAGATGTTAAGAAATTAGCATTTGATGATGACGTGCTACAAACAGCAACTGCTATGGGTAGTGCTACAGGTGGAACTTGGCAAATTGAAGAATGGGAAAGACTTACGACCACTGAAGGTGGTTCTTCCGGTTCAGGTTTATGGGATCAAAACCACAGAATTATTGGTCAACTGTGGGGCGGACAAGCTGCATGTGGAAATAGTATCAATGATTACTACGGTAAATTTTCAATGTCTTGGGACGGAAATGGATCATCTACTGCTGCTCAAAGATTAAGTGATTGGTTAGACCCTCAAGGGTCTGGAGCATCTACCTTAGACGGATGGGATCCGAATGCGGTTACTGTAGCTTTTGATGCAGCAATGCAGAGTGCAGGAGCTATTGAAACTCTTTGTTCAGCTGATTACACTCCTGAAGTTAAATTGAAAAATAATGGAACTAATACTTTAACATCTGCCACAATAACATTTAGCGTTGATGGAGGAGGAAACCAAGTTTATAACTGGACAGGGTCAATTCTAACAGGTGGTTTCGAAATTGTTACTTTACCAACTCAAACATTAGTAGGTGCAGGTGCTCACTCTTTGACAGCAACTGTCTCTAACCCTAATGGACAAACAGACGGGAATGCTGGAAATGATGTTTTAACATTAAACTTCAATGCAGTTCCTAACTCAATGCCGATGTTTTTAGTTCTTGATTTAGATTGCTTCGGTTCTGAAGTTACTTGGGAGGTAAGAGAAAGTGGAGTAGCAACTGCTTTATTCGCAGGCGGTCCTTATTCAAATGCCTCTCCTTCAGGGGTTCAGGAGACGGAAGAGTTCTGTTTAGCTAACGGATGTTATGACTTTGAGATTTTTGATTCTTGGGGTGACGGCCTAGCTGCTAATGGTGTTAGTGGTTGTACTGTTGATGGAGATTATAATTTAAATGATTTCTATGGTAACAATTTTGTAACAATGGGTGCAGATCCTGATTATGGTTCTTCAGCAGCTCATGCATTTTGTATCACATCTGTAGGCGTGGAAGAAAACGCATTGAATGGAGCAATTGGAATTTTTCCTAACCCAACATCGGGAGTATTGAACATAATGAATAACGATTCGGAATTGTTGATCAACTCAATCGAAGTGGTGGATGCATTAGGAGCAATTGTGTTGATTGAAAATAATGTTGCTTTAGGAAATCACACTGTTGATTTAAGTGCAGTTTCTGAAGGAGTTTACTTTATCAAGTTGAATACAACAGAAGGTGTTTCAATTAGAAAAGTTATTAAAAAATAAGAATTTACAAATTATTGAAATGGCTTTGTATATTTTGTACAAAGCCATTTTTTTTGTCATATGAATAAAGTGCTTTTTAGTTTAATATGGATTCAGTTTTTGAGTCTGCATGTGGTTTTTGCATTCAATTCGCAAGATTCAGATACCATCTATTTTGTTAATGAAAAGAATAAAATAGATAAGGATGTTGGCGACTCAGAAGTTCTGAAAAAAATTTTAAATGACTGCAAGTCCAACAGTGTTATTTATTTTGAGGCTGGAACTTATTATCTCAGTCAAACAATCAAAATAAACAAGTCTATAGAGATTTGTGGAGCATTAGAAGATAGTGTGTTATTGATCTTTGACTTAAAGGGTAAAGGGAATTTAATTGAAGTAAGCGGAACTCTATCAAAATCGGTTTATCCAGTTAATATGAAAAGCAACTCATTTTCATGTTACCCGAAGGAAATACCACATGTTAATATGGGCAATCATGTCTTGTTGTATAAAACTAATGCTGATATTGAATTGTCATCCTGGGCTAAGAACTCCATTGGTCAACTGTTTGAAGTGGCAGCACACAAAGGTGACTCTTTACAATTTACAGAATCAAGCAGTTTAGAATATGAAGCTTCGGATTCCAGTAAGTTGCAAATGGTTAATCCCACAAATCACGTTATTTTCAGAAACTTAACTATCCAAAGAAAGGATCAAACTAAATATCAAACTAGTCATTTACTTTTTCAATATGCTGTTAATTGCTTGGTAGAGAAAGTTACTTTTCTAAAAATGAATTTTGCGGCAATAGACATCAGTTACTCTAAAAACATTAAAATAAAATCATGTAACTTTTACGATGCATTTTCGCATGGGAATGGAGGTAAAGCGTATGGTGTAGCATTGCAATATACCTCTTCATTTTGCGTGGTGAATGATTGTATTTTTAGAAAACTTAGGCATGCAGTGCTTTTACAAAGTGGCGCTAACCATTGCACCGTGTCGGGTAATTATATCGTAGAAGGCTTTTGGGAAGAGGTCAACTTGCCGCAGAGTGCTGCTGGAGACATTGTACTTCATGGTAATTATCCATATGCCAATAAAATTGTGGGCAATATTTGCAACAACATAGTTGTAGATCGGTCTCATGGTTTAAATGGTCCGTATAATCAGATTACAAATAATAGGACTAATCTTTACGGAATATTTGTGCAAAGAAACGGGGTAGAGAAGATTTTAATTGCAAATAATGACATTTATAAAGTCGGGTTGTTAAAAGGAAAGATTCGGGGTCGTAAAAGTATGATGGTATTAAGAAATAACAGGAAAAATGGCAGGAGTTATTTAGTTAGATCTGAAGTTTCAGAAACAGATTGTAATGATAAACTGTCTGTATTTAACGATTACCATATTGGCTATCCATGTGAATTTAATAATTATTTCAATCGAGCGTATTTTAGATATAATACGACAAGCATTTCGCATTATAATTAGTAATTTCGTCTTCAGAAATCAATGAAAGAATAAACTATGTCTAAGTTCAATGAGTTAATTCAAGGTGAAATACCAGTAGTTGTAAATTTTTATGCAGAATGGGCGCCAACTTGTGACGAGGTAGGAGAGCAATTAAAGGAATTCAAAAAAGAGCAAGGAGATGCTATCAAAATGATAAAAATCGATTTTGATAAAAACGAAACTGTAGCAAGGAAACTTAATGTTTTAGGCGTGCCAACCGTTATTCTTTTTAAAGAGGGTACTGTCCTATACAAGGCATCAGGAGAAATAAGTTTGGATGAAATGAGTTCAAAGTTGTAATAGGTTTTCAACCGTAATCTTCCAATACGTTCATAAAATTTTAAGGTGAAATAGTGCAAAATGATTTTGCTAAGTATCTTTGCGATAATTATACTATTACACACAATATAACAATTATAATATGTTACATTCAGCATTTACAAACAGACACATTGGACCTTCGGAAGACGAGATTCAATCTATGCTTCAGAGTATCGGGGCTAAATCTATTGATGAATTAATAGACCAAACAGTTCCTGCGCATATTCGATTAAAAAAGGAGTTGAATTTACCAATGGCTTTAAGCGAAAGTGAATACTTAAAGGAATTAGCTGAAAAAGCCGCTTTGAATAAGCAGTTTAAAAATTATATTGGATTAGGTTATTACGGAACTTTAGTACCTTCTGTTATACTAAGAAATGTCCTAGAGAATCCAGGTTGGTATACCGCATATACGCCTTACCAAGCGGAAATTTCTCAGGGAAGGTTGGAAGCATTGTTGAATTTTCAAACTATGGTGATTGACCTTACCGGAATGGAATTAGCTAATGCATCCTTACTAGATGAAGGAACAGCCGCAGGTGAAGCAATGATAATGTTTTACAATTCACGAAGTAGAGCCCAGGCAAAAGCCGATGTGTTAAAGTTCTTTGTGGATGAAAACTGTTTTGAGCAAACTATTGAAATTTTAAAAACACGTTCAACTCCCTTAAATATAGAATTAGTAATCGGCAGTTATAAAGACTTTACGCCATCTGCAGAATATTTTGGTGCATTAGTTCAATATCCGGATTGCTCAGGAGAAATTAATGACTACACTGCTTTTACTGCGGCTTGCCATGAGAATGAAATAAATGTTTGCGCTACCGCAGACATTATGAGTTTGGTTTTGTTAAAATCGCCAGGTTCTTGGGGTGCAGATTGTGTAGTGGGAACTACTCAAAGATTTGGTGTGCCGATGGGATATGGTGGCCCTCATGCTGCTTTTTTCGCAACAAAGGAAAGTTTTAAAAGACAGATTCCAGGTAGAATAGTTGTTGTTTCTATCGATAGCAATGGTAATCCAGCACTAAGAATGGCACTTCAAACAAGAGAGCAACACATTAAAAGAGCCAATGCTACTTCTAATATCTGTACTGCTCAGGCATTATTGGCGGTTATGGCTTCTATG
>CAJYBK010000117.1 GCA_913064955.1 uncultured Flavobacteriales bacterium | reverse complement strand
ATGGAGCCAAAAATTAGAAATAAGTGCCTTAAACTTTTTTTCATTGGGAAAACATTTTAATAAGGTCTTTTTTATAGCCAGAGGCTAGTTTTTTTTCCTTAATCGCCTTCTGCCCAAGTAAATTGTTTTTTCTGTTTTTATGAAATAAACTATGCACTTCTTTGACTGATATACCATCAACAGGTTGTGTGATAAGTTTCATTTCGTCTCCAACTTTTACGCTGCCTTCTTTGATTATCCTGATATATATACCAGGATAATCTGATTGGAAGAAGTCTTTAACCACTAAAGGATTGTTAAAACGTATACCCAATTTGTAGCAAGGTTGTCTAGGTTGAGATATCTCAATCAAGGCATCTCCTAGTTGATAAGTGCTTCCGATCAAAATATTAGATTCATCAAGGCCTTCAATGGTGATGTTTTCACCAAATGCGCCCCATTGCATGTCGGTTTCAGGATATTTCTTCTTCCAAAAAGGGTAATGATCTGTCGAGTATAAATAACAGGCTTTGTCTATACCTCCGTGGTATTTTCTTTCTACTACGTCATCGTTTTTTACGTCTTCTTTTCCAAGGTAAATAGGTTGATCAATGGCATACTTAAAAATGCCTGTTTCTATCTGCTTATTTTTCCAAGTAACAGTTCTCTTTTTGCCAATATTTACAGATTTAACTATCAATCGTTATATTCGTATATGGTCATTCCACTTCTGAGTTTTGGCTCAATCCAGGTGCTTTTGGGGGGCATAATTAGGTTATTGTCTGCCACTTTTTTCAGTTCTTCAATTGATACTGGGAACAAAGAAAACGCAACTTTACCACCTTGTTTTTTCATAATTGATTTGATGCCTTTTATTCCCTTGATACCATCAACAAAAAGAACTCTATTGTCAGTTTTCGCGTCAAGGATTCCTAAGATAGGCTCTAAAATCAGGTCGCTTAGAATTTGTGTGTCTAGGCTCTTAACTGGATGGTCTATTTCAATCAAGCCAGCCTTTGGTTGAAGCTGATAGGAATCATTGCCTAGCAGCATTGTAAATTGGTGATTTTTAGTTGGCTTTGTAATGTTTTCTTGCTTTGTAATGTTAAAAGAGGTTCCAAGCTGATTTAAAAACTCTTCTTCACTAAGTTCATTCAAACTAGTAACGACTCTGTTGTAGTCATATATTTTCAATTTACTTTCAGCAATGAAATAAGCCAAGAAAAAGTCGATAGATTCATGCTTGTTTTCTTCATTATCCTTGGAGTATAATACAGAAGAAGCACTTCGATGATGTCCATCAGCAATATAAACATGAGGAATTTCTTCAAAATACCTTTTGAGTAAATCAATGTCATTTCCTTGATTGACTAACCACAAGTTGTGTGTTTTGTCATCAGTTGTAGTGAACTCATATTCAGAACGCGTGGCCAAATATCTGTCAAGTAAGGTGTTAATACCTTCATGGTCAGGATATGTTAAAAGAACAGGTTCCGCATTGAAATTACAAATGTCTAAGTATCTCTTGAATGTTTCTTCTCTATGTGTGATGGTGTGTTCGTGAATTTTTATTTTACCGTCTAGGTATTCTTGTACCGATGCGCCTGCAACTATTCCTACATAATCGAAATCATCTATTTGTTGTCTGTATATGTAAAAGGAATCCACTTTATCTTTAAAGAAGTAACCAGAATCTAGAAATTCGTCATACTTCTGTCTAACTTTTTGAAACCTTTCGTTGGAATTAGGAAGGGTTTTATCTTCTTTGTGAAATTCAGGATTGATAACATGTAAAAAAGTAAACTTATTAGACTGCAATTTTGCAGCAAGAATTTTTTTCTTGTAAGTGTAATAAGGCCTTGAAGCCACTAAATAGGCTTTTGATCTTGGTGGGCGTACGGCTTTGAAAGGTCTAATTTTGGTCATTCACTTCCTTTATAAGGTTATTCAATTTGTCTATTTTGTTCTTTAGAGAGTCGAACTTAATTTTCTCCTCTGGGGTCAAGTTATTCGTTGTTGTATTGTCTATTTTTTCTGTCTGAATGGGGTTAATTGCTTTTTCAATTATTGAATTTTTCGGCAAATCCATGAAGACTGTATCATTTATTGCAAGTTGATTACCGTCACAATTATTGATAATTTCTAAAGCATCAAACTTGGACCATTTTAGTTGGGAACATTCCTTTAAAATGCCTTCTGTACTTGTGTAGAATTTTACAAATACAAAATCTTCATTGTTCACTGTTCCAAAATTTACATCTTCAATTTGACCGACTTCCACACCGAGATAGAATATAGGTGTGCCTTTTTTCATGTTTTCACCATGTTTAGTCTGAATTAAATAACTATAATTTTCTTCAGATTGACATGACACTAAAACAGCGGAAACAATTGTAATTACAATATATTTGATAATTGAATGCATCTCCACAAATATATTTACTTTTGGCAATATGTTTAAGCCTTCTTCAGAAATAATTGTTAAAGCTACTTTTACTTTAAGTCCAAACGAGAACTTTAAGAACATAAAGATTCATATTGCGGCAAACGGAGAGGCATTGGTTTCAAAGCAGGAATTAGAAATTTACGAATATCTTTTGGAGCAAGAAGATCTCCATGTTGGGTATGAATTACCCTTCGAGGGGCGAGAAAAAACACTATACCCGGACTTTACAGTTACTAACAAACTAAATAATAAAACGTATGTCTGGGAACATTTAGGAATGACGAATAATGAAAAGTATTTAGATAAAATTCCTCAAAAAATAAGTTGGTATCGTGAAAATGGTTTGGAAACAATAGAAAAAAAGGGAAGACTAATTATAAGTTTTTATAACGAACGAACCTTTTTTAAAGATGTATGTAACTTTGTAGAAATAATTAAAGGAATATGAAAAATGTTATTGTGCTTTCAGTTATAGTTTTGTTTATGCTTACCAATTGTCAAAAGAAAAAGGCAAGACAGAAAGCGGAAGAGAATGATGCTGAAATTTCTCAATATTTATCAGATAATAATATTGATGCTATTCGAACAGATTCAGGATTATATTATGTAATAGATAGTACAACAAATGGTCAAAGGCCAACCGCTAATGATTACGTGACTGTTGCTTACAAAGGTTACTATACAAGCGGAGTTGTTTTTGATGAAAGTACGAGTATCGGTACTTCATTCAACTTACAAAGTGTTATAGCTGGATGGACGGAGGGAATTACCTATTTCCCCGAAGGGGCTAAAGGTAAGTTGTTTATCCCAGCACATCTTGGCTACGGATTAAAAGACTATAATGACATTCCAGGTGGAAGTGTATTAATCTTTGATATTAATTTGATAGAAATTTAGATTCCTTCTTTTCTTTTTTTAACTTCACGCTTCTATGAAATCTTCTAAGACCATATATAGTTACGCAGTTAGAATAACCGATGAACCATGTAGTCATAATGGGGTAGATTATGATAAAACCGCTCGTATATCTTTTAGGGACGCTACCAAAAACTTAATCGAAAAAGTAAAGAAACCGGTGGTCTCGGTAGAACATCTTTATTCTTTGATTAATGAAGGCAATGAAATTAACATAGAAGGATGTTTCATTCAGAATTTTTCAATTCTAGACTACCGTAAGAAATATAAGATATCGGATAAGGAAGAGATTCGATTAAACAACTTCAAAGCAGCTAACTCTCTTTTTGAAGCGGATAAAGTAGTTGATTTCAAATCTGTAATTTTTGAAGGAAAGATTTGTGATTTTAGTGGTGCTCATTTTGGTCATGGAGGTCTTAGTTTTAATGGCGCCTCATTTAATGCTAATAAAATTGACTTTTCGCTTACATCCTATGGTGAAGGCCATAATGTATTTCAATTTGCAGATTTTGGAAGTGGAGATCTTACATTTGAAGGTGCTTCATTTATTAATGGCAATATTTCTTTCATTAATGCTCAGTTTAACGATGGTAATGTTAGCTTTAAGAACGTAGATTTCGGTAACGGCAATGTTTCGTTTCATTTTGCAGAGTTTGGCAAAGGGAATGTAGTATTTGATAGGTCTACTTTTAAAGGTAATTCAGTTGATTTTTCAAAGGTTAATTTTGGAGAAGGGAAACTTGACTTTAGAAGATGTGACTTTGGGAATGCAGAGGTTTCTTTTGAAGAAATCGAGCATAAGAATGAGAAGATGTTATTCCGTAGAGCAAAGTTTGGAAATAAGCCAGTATATTTTAGGAAGATTCTAGCAGAAAACTCTGAGTTGATTTTTGATGAAGCAGATTTTGGCTCTGGCCGTGTATCATTTTTTGATAGTACAGCAAAATCTATCAGTGTAAAGAGTTGTATACTTTCTAGCTATGTTGACTTTAGAGTCAACCGGTGTGAAAGTATAGATCTCTCCAATTCTATTATTCAAGATATAGTAGATTTTAAGAAAGGAGTCGCAAAGGTTGAATTAAATCATATTTACATATATGGAGTTCGAAACCTGGGTAAAGTCTTCATCTCTTGGGATGGTAATAATGTAAAAGAGTTAATAGGCACACAAAAAAAGACGACTTTTAATCAAAAGGCAGAACAATACAGGCTGCTAAAAGAAGATTTCCATAACACAGGTCAATACGAAGATGAGGACAAGTCCTATATTGAGTTTAAAAGAAACGAGCTGCTAGGCTCTTTGCATGAGAGTAAGAAAAAAGGAATATTTACACAAGCTAAAGGTTATCTAAATTATGCATTTCAAAAATTAGTCTTTGATTGGATGGGGCTATATGCAACAAGTCCAGTAAGGGTTTTATTTAGCATTTTCATGGTCTATGGTTTCTACAGTGTTTTGTATGTGCTTTTTGAATTAACTAATCATGGCCAGATTAGTTGTATTTCTGCGGATATGAGTGCGTGGGAAAAAGTGATAGACAGTTTCTACTTTAGTTCTGTTACATTTTTAACTATTGGATACGGAGAGTGTACCCCAACAGGCTTCTTCAAGATAATAGCACCTTTAGAAGGTTGGACAGGGGTGTTTATGATGAGTTATTTTACAGTTGCTTTTGTAAGAAAAATCCTGAGATAAATATTCTCGACAACCCGTATTAGAATGGCGATGAGTGGAGAAATCCTTTAGATTAATTTAGTTATCTTTGCAGCCCAAATTTTATTAAGATCACTTGCAAAGAGTTGTTGTCATATTATTATTTCATTTTATTTGTTTAGCCTCTATGGCGCAAACGAATTCTACAAAACTGATTTCAGAATTGTACGAAATGTGGGATGGTATATATAGTAAGTATCAGGTAAACCATATTGAAGGGGATATAAATAAGAGTTACCTTTTTTACCAATATGAAGATTCAACCACTAACTACAACAAGAATCTAGGATCTTCCATCCGTAAAGCGGAAGCCGAAATGTTGGCAAAAGATTGGGGACTGGATTGGAATAGTGGTTATGCTATCAATACTGCATCAGGAGTGGATGCTACAGATAACCTTATCTATCGCTCACGTGTACAGTCAGAACTTTCTTGGAATATCTTAAATAATGGATTTATTGAAAATAAAGATAGAAGTAAGGTTAAAGAAAACGAAAGTAAAATTTTAGAATTACTAGAGAATGAGAATAATAAGGGCGATGGACTAATAGTCAAATGGCACAAGATTATTTATCATTTTAATAAGAGTAAAATCGATATCTTAAATAAGCGGTTGTCGCTTGCTAAGCAAAGGGTAGATGTAGCATACAAACTGAATGCTATTTCGTTAGTGACTCAAGAAGAGTTGCTTAAAAATTTAGAAAGTTTTGCCGAAATAAAAAGTTTGCTCAACATCTATGAAGATTACAATACTAAAGTATCCGAATTCGAAAAAGAAGAAATCAATGGAGATTTTCCGCTTTTGGACATTGATTATGAATATGTCTTAAAAGGATTAAAAGGAACAAAAAACGATAGTGTTGTTGCGCTGCAATTGGCTAATCTTGAACTTCAAAATAAACCGCTTAATGACATTAACCTGAGAGCATATTCTAGGTATAATTATTATGATCTAATCACTACCACTTCTAATAGGTCCTTTTTTACTTTCGGATTATCATTGGGTGTTCCTTTAGTGTTCGATAAAAAGGAATCTCAAAACTTGATTAGGCTGAAAAGAGAAGAACTGGAATCAGTCAATCCAGAGAATAATATAGATGTTCAAAAAGATGTATTAGGGTATTTTTATGAATTCAGGTATAAGTTAAAACAATTCAATACTTTTTACTACAAGAGATTGATGATGAAAGAGTTGCTAAGAAAGGAGCAAGCTAGGCATCAGGTTAATACGTTAGATTTTAACCCGCTTAAAGCATTGAGATTGCTAGATGAGATGATGAGTATTGATATAGAATTAATTGATCTCAAGCAGCAAATGTATTTGTACATATTAAGAATTCAAGCTGCGGAACCAACGCTGGAAATAAAACGAGTTTTGAAACCAATTCATTTGGATGATATAGAAATAAAGGAAGCAGTGAAAATTGAGAATGAAGTATACATTTGGTCCAAAACACTAGTAGAGTATGATCATGATTTCCTATTGAATTATCTGGTATTAAACAAAGTTCCTAAGGTTGTGTTGAGTGCTGGAGGAGATTTAATCACTTTGAATAAGTTTATTGATGCTGTCCACGATAAAGGAATTTTGATTGATTTAATGATTGGTGATAATAAACTCATTAATGATTTCAATATTTCAAAATTGACGGATAAATTAGCAAATGTTCATTTGGAAAAGATTCAAGGTATTCACTTGGATGTGGAACCTCACACTTTTGATGACTGGAAAACAAATAAGGAACTATATCTTACTAAATATAAAGCGTTGCTAATTGCAACTAAAAGTTATTGTGAGGATAACAACTTTAAATTAGCGATAAGTATTCCTACTCATTATCCTGAAGAAAACATAAAAGAAATGTTTAGCATAGCTGATCAAGTGTATTTCATGTGTTACGAAAACGTGAAGTCTGACTTTATCATCAGAAAAGTGGAAAACTATGATTTATCTAAAACAGTTATTGCTTTAAGAACAGAGGATTTTCAAGATAGAGTGGAGATTCAGATTAAAATAAAGGATTTAAAAGACAACCTTAATCCGAAAACCTTCGTCCTACATGATTTAGGGAGATTAATTAAGTTGGAAGAGTGAAGAATATAAACTTCAATAGAAAAAATGGCATTCTGAGAAATTTGGATGAGAAACCAAAGATGAAGAAAAAAGTGAATTGGGATAAAATCGCTTATTTCATTGTGCTTGGCTTGATAATCTTTTTCATTTTTAGATACTTTTTTGTAAAAACGGTCTACGTCATTGCACCTGGCCATGTGCTTTTCAAAAGTTTGAGTATTAGAGTGCCAGAAGATGTTACTATTCAAGAGTTTTACAAGTTTGAAGGAGATACTATTGTCAAAGGTGATACGTTGTTTTCCTATATCTCGTATAAGGATGAGCAAGATGCTTTCAATCAGTCGTTGATTGGAGAGATTAATCAAACGCAACCCGATAACTGGAGTTCGAAAGAAATTTATCAATTGAAAAAGAATATTGCTTTAAATAATATTCAAATCCAGGAAAAACAGCAATTAATAGATTTTTATACTAAAGAAATTGAAATTCTTAGAAACGAGGTGATTCTTGAGATTACTCCAAAGAGTAAGATTGATTTAATGGCCAAAGAAATAGAGAAATTAACTTTGGAGAACCAATCTTTACTCAAGAATAATCAAACTTTTCAAAGCCTGATCAATCAATTGAATTTACTGGATAAAAACCAAACTGCTTCTGCGAACATTATTGGTGGAGGATCTGGTAATGGTGGTGGCGGTGGTTTGTTGAGGTATTATATAGCGCCAATAAAAGCGACTATAACTCGACTCTATAAAAGTAATTATGAGGTAGCGCTGAAGTCTGAAAATATTCTCAATATGCATGAGAAAGAGGATATTTATATTAAAGCATTTTTCCCTCAAGAGGACATTGCTCATTTCAAGGAAGGTGATGAGGTTACCGTCATATTTCCTGACGGAGAGACCAGTATTGGTCATATTAAAAGATTCTATTTTGCAACCTATCGAATGCCTGAGGAGTTTCAGAAAAAGTATGAAAGCACAACCAGAGCTATTGCAGTGGATATTTTCCCAATAGAAAATGAAAGTCAAATAAAGTGGAAGGCATTTTATAAAATGAATGTTACAGTCAGGCTAAGTAAGTGGTAAATGGATTTAACAATTGAAAATAACGCATTAAAGGTTGGACCTTTTGAATTTGGTATTGTTACTAATAACGAGCCTTGGAGTAATGAAAAATTTCTTCGCTTCGATGCCATAATAATAGAAGGTGCAGATGTAGATTTTATTCGAGAAACAGTTTTTAGAATAAGAAAACACCACAATACTGATTTGTATTTGAAACCAATATTTTTATTGAAATCCACCAGCTCAAATGATCTAGTTGTAAATGAATTAATAGATGGAGTTATTTTCTCTTTAGAACAGGTAGAGATACTAGTTGAAAAAGTTCGAGCGATACACCTTAAAATAAACGAAATAATTACTGTAAAATCTGTTTCATTCGAAGCAGAAATAATTAATAAGGTCATTAACCTCTTGACTTCAAGAGAAAAAAAATATTTGAAAGCAATTCCTTACATGCAATCTGGAATAGGTTATTTCTTTCCTGAGTTGTCGGTTAATTTTGCTTCGATTGACGAGTTCAATGCGATCAAAATAATGCAGATAGCTGAGAATGAAGGGTTGTTTACATCATTATTCAATGAAAGGATTTACTTATGTACTAATTGTAGTGGAGGGTATTTGAATTATAGAGAGGTATGCCCACAGTGTAACAGTTCTCATTCTAAAACAGAAGATTTAGTTCATCATTTTCCATGTGCTTATGTAGGCCCGATAAATGATTTTAAAAATACCATAGACGATGAATTAAATTGTCCGAAGTGTAATAAAACATTAAGGCATATTGGTGTTGATTATGACAAACCATCTGTTTTGCATACTTGTCAGAAGTGTAGTCATCAATTTCAAGACTCTCATGTAAAGGCTAAGTGTATAGCTTGCTTGTTTGATAATGATGTTCAAAACCTAGTTGCCAAAGAGATTCGTGATTATAAAATCACAAGAAAAGGAATTTCAGTTTCTTATAACGGATACATCAGTACTAGTAAAGACTTTGATGAAGTACCTGGAACGGTGAAATATGATGTTTTCAAAATTATGCTGAAGTATGAGATTGAGAGACTTCGACAAAATGACTATGTAAGTAATATTGGTTTTGTGCATTTATCTAATGCCGGTGAAATTTACTCTAGAATTGGAGTAGACAGACAAAAGTCATTAATCGGGGAAATGATCAATATTCTTAGGAATAACCTTAGGTCTGCAGATTTTATTTCCTTTTATGATGCGTCAACATTGGTGCTTTCTATGAATGAGATTCCGAATAAAATTGCCAATAAAATATTGAATGAAATATCAAATTTGACCATTAGGTTAATGAAAATGAATTTTAAATCTGTTGAAATTCAAATCAAAACGAATGCCATTGAGTTGAATACAGAAGTTTCGCATGAACTTCAATTGCAACAATTGATGAAAACCATTACAAAACTCCTGAACACGTTTTTAAGGATAATGAATAATGGATTTTATCGCCATTGAAATAGATAATTTTCTTAATTACATCAGCGAAGTTGGGATGTCTAAGCTGATGCGTATATTTTGGTTCTTTTTCTTTTTTGAACTCTTTCGTTACTTAATCATTGACATGTTAGCCCTGATTTTTATTACAATCAAAAGGCGTTTAACTAGAAACAAAAGAGAAGCGGCTCGAAAACAATTTTTATTGGAGCGTCCATTGGTGTCTGTATTGGTTCCAGGTAAGAATGAAGGGAAGCACATTTACAAATTAGCAACATCTCTTCAAGAGCAATCCTACAGAAATTTTGAGTTAATTATTGTTGATGATGGATCCGATGATAATACCGAAGAAATATGTAATTCTCTTAAAAGAAATGGACTAATAGATGTATTCATACGAAATGATGTTAGAGGAGGAAAGGCTTCTGGGGCGAATACAGCATTGCGTTTGGCAAAAGGGAAATACGTGGTTCACCTTGATGCCGATTGTTCTTATGATAGAGATGCAATAGAGCAAATTATTATACCTTTTTATGAAGATGATAGAATTGGTGCTGTAGGTGGGAATGTAATGGTTAGAAATTATAAGGAAAGTCTTGCTACAACACTTCAAGCATTTGAATATTCAGACGCTATAAGCATTGGACGAATGGTT
>CAJYBK010000116.1 GCA_913064955.1 uncultured Flavobacteriales bacterium | reverse complement strand
TTTCTGCGGTACAACAAATTTTACACCTTCAATATTTAATGACACCTCTTCTGAAACCAAAATTTCTTTGGATTTACTCGGGAAACGTTCTCTAATTTCAATGATGGCAAACTCTAAAACCTCTTGATTGGATTCTTCTAGTTTTTTCTTGATTTCCAAAGTATGACTTTGAATAATCGCCCCATTCATTACCTTGATAAAGTTGATATATGCACTGTTGAGGTCGGATTCAATAGTAAAAACATCCAGGTTATGTAATGAGGCACTTACCACCATTGACTTCGATTGGTAGCGCTCCACCAATAATAATCGATTCTTAATATCCTGGGCTTTTTCAAATTCAAAGTCATCTGCATAACTTTTCATGCGTGACTTCAATTGATTAATAACTACGTTGACGTTTCCTTTCAAAATTTTTCTAACGTTAGCTATGCGTTCATTGTACTCCTCTTGACTTGTCTCACCTTGGCAGCAGCCTTTGCAATTTCCAATATAATACTCAACGGAAGTTTGAAATTCATCAGCTCCAATATTATCTGGCTTCAATTTATGATTGCAATGCCTAATGTCCAAAGTCTGATGAAACATATCAATCAAAGTTTTGATCATTTTCACACTGTGATAAGGTCCAAAATATTCAGAACCATCTTTTCTGACAGTTCTAGAATAGAAGATGCGTGAAAATGGTTCTTTTTTGATGACAATCCAAGGGTATGTTTTGTCGTCTTTTAAGGCGATATTGTATTTAGGCTGATGCTTTTTGATAAGGCTGTTTTCCAATAGCAATGCATCCATCTCTGTTTGTACCTTAATAGTTTTAAGATCCGCAATCTGTTTGACCAAGATCTGTGTCTTTCCATTGTGATTAGCTCCTTTATTAAAATAAGAAGAAACTCTACTCTTTAGGTTTATTGCCTTTCCTACATATATTATTTTGCCATTGCTATCAAAATATTGATAAACACCAGGAGTACTTGGTAGAGCTTTTATTTTTTCTTTGAGAAGATCTTGCTTGGTCATGCTCCTACAAAGTTAGTGATTTTAATAGATGCTAGACGCTAGATTCTAATCGATAGAAACGGAATTTGTCAAATCACTATAAACTACCTTTCAACGAATGAGTGTCAAATAAAAAAGACAATCCATATTCTCCTTATTTATATAAAATGATAACTTTAGACCAACAAACAGATTTTACAATTTCAAAAACAATTAATATGAACAATCCATTTGACTCAAAAGAGTTTCAAAAATATGCAACAAAGCACATGGGAATTTCTTCTATGTCATTGCACAAATATTCATCTGCTATGGGGCAGGTGCCAATGGGGATGACTCCAAATATTATCGAAGAGCGTCAAATGAACGTTGCGGTAATGGATGTTTTCTCTCGTTTGATGATGGACAGAATTATTTTCCTAGGAACAGGAATTGATGATTATGTAGCTAACATTATTACGGCTCAATTACTTTTCTTAGAGTCTATTGATGCACAGAAAGACATTCAGATTTATGTAAACTCTCCAGGTGGAAGTGTATATGCAGGACTAGGTATTTATGATACCATGCAGTACATCCAGCCAGATGTGGCAACTATTTGTATTGGAATGGCAGCATCTATGGGTGCAGTATTGTTATGTGCTGGTGCAGAAGGAAAAAGAACAGGATTGGAGCATTCAAGAGTAATGATTCACCAACCATTAGGAGGGGCACAAGGACAAGCTTCTGATATCGAAATTACACACAGAGAGATTCAGAAATTGAAAAAGGAATTGTACGAAATCATTGCTCGTCACTCTGGTAAAACGGAGCAGCAAGTGTGGGATGATTCTGATAGAGATTACTGGATGATTGCGCAGGAAGCAAAAGATTACGGTATGATTGATGAAGTTTTAGTTCGTACTAAAAAGTAATAATTAACATATAAGAGGCGCCCAAATTGCAATGCAGTTTGGGCGTTTTTGTTTAAGTAGAGCCGTTCCGTCATTAAAAACTTACTTTTCGTCATTGAGATTAGCCTATTGCTAATCTATTATTGCGTTGGGAAACTTTTATCTCTATATTTGAAGTAACAACAACACTACAACAACTACTACGAAAACCACTTTTTTCCTCTGAAAAAGGTGGTTTTTTTGTTTCGTCTTTTGTCAAAGAACTATTTCTGTCTTATTGTCTTTTATCCTATCTTTGCACACATGAGTAAACAAGATGTAAGATGTTCTTTTTGTGGAAGACAGAAGAAAGAGGTAGATGTGTTGATAGCTGGAATAACAGGTCATATTTGTGATAGTTGTATAGGCCAAGCAAGTCTTATCATTCAAGAAGAATACAGTCACTTGTCAAAAGAGCAAGTGGAGCAAAGTCTTCAATTAATCAAGCCAGTAGAAATTATGAAGCACTTAGATCAATACGTCATTGGTCAGAAAGAAGCAAAAAAAGTACTTTCAGTGGCTGTTTACAATCATTATAAAAGATTATTACAACCAGCAGATAAAGAAGATGAAATAGATATTGAAAAGTCTAATGTCATTTTAGCTGGTGAGACAGGTACAGGTAAAACATTATTAGCAAAAACCATTGCTAAATTGTTGAACGTACCTTTCTGTATTGCAGATGCAACCGTTTTGACAGAAGCAGGTTACGTTGGAGAAGATGTTGAAAGCATCCTTTCCAGATTATTGCAAGCAGCAGATTACGATGTTGCTCAAGCAGAAAAAGGAATTGTTTTTATAGATGAGATAGATAAAGTAGCACGTAAAAGTGATAATCCTTCTATCACTAGAGATGTTTCTGGGGAAGGAGTTCAACAAGCCATGCTTAAATTAATGGAAGGTGCTGTGGTAAGTGTTCCGCCTCAAGGAGGAAGAAAGCATCCAGATCAAAAAATGGTTCAAGTAAACACAAAGAACATCCTGTTTATTTGTGGAGGAGCATTTGATGGTATCAAGCAAATTATAGAGAGAAGAATTAAGACACAGTCAATAGGTTTTGGATCAAATGATGGAATGATTGAGGTGAAGGAGAATATCCTTTCTTATGTGAACCAACTAGATATCAAGAAATACGGACTTATACCAGAGTTAATAGGTCGTTTCCCAGTATTGACCTATTTAAACCCATTAGACAAAGAAACATTAAGAAGTATCTTAACTGAACCTAAAAATGCATTGGTAAAACAATACAATAGGTTATTTGAGATAGATGGTATTGAATTAGATATCACGGATGAAACATTAGATTTCATTGTAGATAAAGCAATGGAGTTGAAATTAGGTGCAAGAGGTTTGCGATCTATCTGTGAAGCGATTCTTACAGATGCAATGTTTGAAGGTCCATCATTGGATACTAAGAAATTCACTGTGGATGTAGCGTATGCTGCTACTAAATTCAATACATCAAAAATCAGTAAATTAAAAGTAGCGTAAATTCAATATGCTTCAAGCTAATTTCACCAAATATCCTCTGACATTCAAAAGGCCAAGTGGTACTTCTAGGGGCGTGTTGACTGAAAAGACTTGCTATTTCATCAAAGTACATGATTCAGACAATCCTGAAGTTTTTGGTTTAGGAGAGATTTCTATTATAGAAGGACTGAGCGTTGATAATCCTAGTCAATTGGAGGAAAATCTAAAATGGGTTTGTCAAAACATCAACGAAGAAATCACAACATTATTTGCGCAATTAATGGACTTTCCTGCCATTCGAATGGGTGTTGAAATGGCCTTGCTAGATTTGAAATCTGGTGGAAAAAGGGTTTATTTTAATAGCCATTTTACCAGAGGCATTCAGCCCATTAATATCAATGGACTGATTTGGATGGGAGATACATCTTTTATGCTGAATCAAATCAAAGAGAAATTAGCACAAGGATTTAAATGTCTTAAGTTAAAAATTGGGGCACTTAATTTTGAAGAGGAATATAAAGTGATTCAGGCCATTCGGGAAGAATACGATGAGCATGAACTAGAAATAAGGGTGGATGCTAACGGTGCATTTAGTGCAGAAGATGCGCTAAGTAAACTAGATAGGCTTTCTGAGTTGGATTTGCACTCCATAGAGCAACCTATTAAACAAGGACAATGGCAAGAAATGGCTCAGCTTTGTGAGGAAACTGAATTGCCAATTGCGCTTGATGAAGAGTTGATAGGAACATATGACCCGAACAGAATGACGGAAATGTTGGAAACAATCAACCCAGATTATATTATACTTAAACCAAGTTTGTTAGGAGGATTTAGGGCTGCGCATCAATGGATTGAGGCTGCTGGAGAAATGAGTATTCCTTGGTGGGCCACATCGGCATTAGAAAGTAATGTTGGATTAGCTGCAATAGCGCAATTCACCGGTCAATATTATAACCCTCTACCTCAGGGATTGGGTACAGGTCAGTTGTACACGTCTAATGTAGATAGCCCGCTGCAATTAGATGGTCAAGTGCTGTCTTACAATCCAGAAACACTTTGGGACTTGTCTTCAATTAAATGGTAAGGGTTGGTTTCATAGATCGAGATGAAATTTATTCCTTAGAAGAATTGTCACATTTGCCATTCTTTTATGAGTACGACAACGCTAGTTTACCTTTTTTAAATCATTGGAGTGATAAAAATCCTACAATAGAAGTTCAAACATCTGGCTCTACAGGTGCTCCGAAAAAGATCTTATTAACCAAAGAAAGCATGAGGGCGAGTGCTCAACTTACCCTCGATTATTTTAACCTAAAAGAGGGGGGTATCATTCTTCAATGCCTCCCAAGTAGTTTTATTGCAGGAAAAATGATTTGGGTAAGAGCTGTTGTAGGAAGGCTTAACGTGATTGTTGCCAAGCCAACCTCAAATCCCATTAAAGAGTTGAATAGCAAAGTTAATTTTGCTGCTATGACACCTCATCAAGTGGCTACAGTTTTGGATGAAGCTCCAGATAAAATGAATTTCATTGAAACATTAATTATCGGAGGAGCACCAGTATCAGGAGAGTTGTTAGAAAGATTACAATCGCTAAAAACAAAATGTTTTGCCACTTATGGCATGACAGAGACCGTTACTCATGTTGCTGTAAAGCAATTGAATCACGATAAAAAGACGGATTTTTACCAAGCGTTACCTTCTATTTCGTTTTCCGTTGGAAAGGAAGATAACTTAAAAATTATGGCCCCACATATTTCTGAAGATTGGTTAATAACGGAAGATGTAGTTGAATTGAAAAAGGACAATCAGTTCAAATGGCTAGGACGCAAAGATTTTGTCATCAATAGCGGGGGAGTGAAATTATTTCCAGAAGTAATAGAGCAAAAAATTACCCATTTGATTCCTGTAAGATTTTTTATTGGAAAGCAAGAGGATGAGACTTACGGGGAGGTTCCTGTGCTAATATTAGAAGGTCTGAAAAAATTCGACTTAATGGGATTAAATGCAGTTTTATCCAAAATTGAAATGCCCAAATCGGCAATTTCTGTGTCCAAGTTCAAAGAAACTGGGAGTGGAAAGATAGACAGAATTGCTACTTTGCAATAACTATTAGTCGTTAGATTCTCCTTCTGTTGGAGTGGCTATTGTAGGCTTTCTTTTGAAGGAAAATTTCCATCCTCTGTACACTTTGTTGGAATATCTTGCTTTATCTCTTGAGTAAATCGGGTCATAATGGAAATGATATCTTAGAGTAATTTCATGACTACCATTTCTGATATTTCTTACCTTACTCACTCCTAAATCATAAGCATAATAAACTTGTAAGTCTTTCCATACATTGGCGCCAACCATTATAATGGCAGCATCTTGCCATCTATAGCCCAGCCCTGCAAAGAATTGCTGATTGTAGTCATAAAGCACATCCATTTGTGACCAAGTCGGTAGCGAGTTGTGAAATACATTTCTTCCAGAAAACATTAATTTTGATTCACCTCCCAAATAAATGCCAAAGCCATATTCCAAATTAAAATGTGGCGTAGCATCTAGTTTATCACCATTATAAAGATCGTATTTAGTACTGTATAAATTCAATACAGAAAAACCCAATTTGTAGTTTTCGCCATGCAATAAAATCCCAGCATCACTGCCAAAAAATGTTTTTCTTTGGTTGGTCTGTAAGTTCAATAAAACATCGTTCTGGCTGTCCAGAATCATTCTGTTAGACAATGTTCTGTTCTGATTAATCTTGGCAGATACTCCAAATGAAAGTTTGTTTTCATTGCCCAAAGGTATATGATACGCATAAGTCACATTTCCATGAATTTTACCCAAAACACCCAATGTTTCATGATATATGTATCCACCTAGTCCAAAGTTCTTGTTACTTACAGATGTGTGTAAGTCTAGATATTGAGTGTTGGGTGCGTATTGAATACCAGTGTATTGCAGTCTTTGTTTTAAATTGATAACCAAATAAGGTTTAGCACCAGCATGCGCAGGATTCAATATGTAATTGTTGATACCAATGTTTGAAAATACCGGAATTTGCTGAGCAAAAACTTTATTGAAGCAGATTAAAAGAAGTGATATGTATATTACTACTCTCATTCTCTTATAATAGTTATGGTTCCAGTTTGAGGTGCGTCACCAGGTTCTAGTTCTAAATTGTAGTAATAGATTGATTCTGGAAGTTGTTGTCCTTGGTAATCTCCTTTCCAATCATTGGTATATGGAGAGGCAGAATAAACTACACGTCCTGATCGGTCATATATGTTTAATTGGTTATTTGGGTAACTGTAGATGTCTCTGATGATCCAAAAGTCATTTTCACCATCGTTGTTGGGTGTAATGGTGTTTGGAATACCTATAGACGCACAAGAATTTACTTCAACAGCAGATGTGTTTTCACATCCATTTGCAGAAGTAATTTGTACCGTCAATTCTTGTGGTGTGGTTATGTTTAAAGAGTTGCTGGTGCTACCATTACTCCAGGTGTAACTTCCAGAAGTTGGACCGGCTACAAGGTCTACACCTCCATATTCACACAAATCATAGGTATTACCATCAAAAGGGTCTACGAAGTTTTCTTCCCATACATTGACTGAATCGCTAGCACTACAAAGCGTACCTCCAATGGTTACTTTGTACTCTCCTTGAGTCAAAACCGTAATTGTAGACGTTGTTTCGCCAGTAGACCATAAGTAAGAATTGTAACCTGTTGGCGCAATAATATCCACTGAAGAACCATCGCAAAGGTATAAATCATCACCCAGATCAAAAGACGGTGGCGCATCAATAGTAACAAGTGCACTATCGCACCAGATGTAAATACCATCATCCACAATCAATAAAGATTGACCAGGTAAGGAAGTCGTAAGGTCAATATTGGATGAACCATCATTCCATAAATAGGAACCTGTAATATTACTAGTGAATGTTACACTTTGTCCAGGACACAAAATAGTGTCATTTCCAATATCTAGCAGTGGATTATTTTGACAAAAGGAATTGATTTTTCTGCCCATTACTACTTCGTTTGAGAAGTCTATTATTCCTAAATCACCATCTTCTGCACCTTGTGTAAGTCCAAGACATGGAGTATGCGTGGATCCGGATACAACTCCACTTATTCCTCCATTGAGATTAGAAGTAATGCCTCCAGGCAAACTTGCCGAACTAAACCAGATTGCACCACCACTGCCACCACCACCAGGTCCAAAGCAACGATCAGTATTTACATTCGTGACGCTTGCAGCACCATCACCATTTCCTCCATCACCACCTTTGGCATTCAAAAGTAAGGCTCCTGAGTAAGTATTGATATCAAGAAAAATGCTTCCACCTGCTCCTCCACCTACTCCTCCGTCACCGATTCCGTCTTCACCATCTTGCCCATTGGAGAAAATGTTAAAACCATTTCCTACAATTTCATCAGCCAATATGATTACAATCCCACCTCCATTGCCGCCATGGTATGGGTTAGGTGAACTATTGCTGTGACCGCCTCCACCACCACCGCCAAAAAATACTTGGCCTTGAGAATTGTCTAAATCTTTACCACCTATTCCAGGGTTATAGCCTTTACATCGCCAAGTTCCCGGATCATCATTGTCTCCACCGTTACCGCCTAAAGAAAGGTTGCCACCACCGGCTCCACCAGTATTGTGGTCATTCCCACCGCCACCGCCATTAGCTTGAGGTCCTCTTCCACAATCATTATTAGTGTATGCCACAATACCTTCTCCTTTTCGTGCTCCCAAATTGGATGCTAGGTCATAATGATAGGCATCGTAGTTGGTAAAAGCATTGCAACTAGTGGTTGCATAAAAATGTGACCCACCTCTGAATCCTTTCTCAGAAACATCAATGTTGGCATTAAGGGTTACTGTGCCACTGGCTTTGAATACTACAATGCCCCCAGCATTTCCATCCCAAGGATCGCATGACAATACAGAAGAAACGGTAACATCAGAATATTGAGGTAAGGAAACTAACTGTAACCCTACAGCTGAATAATTCTTTTCTAATTGAGTCTTAAGGTATACTATATTTCCTTGAATGTCACAGATTTCTACCAATTCAAAATTACCTGCACCATTATAGTCTTGAATAGTGCCGTAAGAATTATTGTTACTTAAGTTCATTGACGCTCCTTTCGCTTGAATGATGAGCATTGTGTCGCCAACATTGATACCTGCTGTGGTACTTAATGAAAGTGTATACTGTGTGTTGTCAATTGTTGAAACTGAATAATAGTTATTAATGATTCCTCCAATGCTTTGAGCGATGCCCCAAGTCATTGTGAAAAATGTTAAAACTATAAGTAGAATAATTCTCATCAATTACAAAGTAATAATATAGAGTGGTATGTCAATCAAGTTTTATTTATTAGTTAGTAAATCATAGTTAAGATGCAGGAATCAACCGATGAGGAGAAACTTTTGTTTACACTAAATATTGCTTTTTTTGAGGTGTATGTAAAAAATGAATTACGATGTTAACGTATTATTTTCTTTCTTTGCAAAATCTTTTAAAGAAAAGTTGTCGCACTAAAGTAAAAAATTATGGCTGAAAATCTAGTTATTGTCGAGTCGCCTGCTAAGGCAAAAACCATTGAGGGTTACCTTGGAAAAGGGTTTATCGTAAAAAGTAGTTTTGGTCACGTAAGAGATTTACCTAAGAAAGGAATCAACATTGATATTGAGAACAATTTCAATCCTAATTATGAGGTAACTGCGGATAAAAAGAAAATCGTAAAAGAATTAAAAGACTTAAGTAAGAAAGCTAGCATGGTATGGTTAGCAACGGATGAGGATCGTGAGGGAGAAGCCATTTCTTGGCACTTAATGGAGGCATTGAAATTAGACGCAAAAAAGACTAAAAGAATTACCTTCAACGAGATTACAAAAAGTGCAGTTAGTAAAGCAATAGAGAATCCAAGAGCATTAGATGTTAACTTGGTTAATGCGCAACAAGCAAGAAGAATTCTAGATAGGATAGTTGGATTTGAATTGTCTCCTGTACTTTGGAAAAAAATTAAACCCTCTTTATCTGCTGGAAGAGTCCAGTCTGTAACAGTTAGATTAATTGTAGAAAGAGAAAGAGATATAGAAAACTTTAAACCCACAAGTTCATTTAAAGTTTATGGTTATTTCAATATTAATGGAAGTTCGTTCAGAGCAGAATTAAGTAAAAGTTTCAAAGCGGAAAAAGAAGCAAATGAATTTTTACAAAGTTGTGTTAACGCTGGTTTTAGCGTTTCTAACTTAGAGAAAAAACCTGCTAAAAGAACACCTGCAACACCATTTACTACTTCAACACTGCAGCAAGAAGCGAGTAGGAAGTTAGGTTTTAATGTATCTCGTACAATGTCCGTTGCTCAGAAATTGTATGAAAGTGGAAAGATCACTTACATGAGAACTGATAGTGTTAACCTATCTGACTTTGCAATGGCCAACGCTAAGGATGCAATTCTTGGTATGTATGGTAATGAATACAGCAATCCTAGAAAATATAAGAACAAGAATAGCAGTGCTCAAGAGGCTCACGAGGCGATTCGTCCAACAGAGTTTTCAGTACAATCTGCCGGCACCTCTTATGACGAAGAAAAACTTTATGACCTAATCTGGAAAAGAACGATTGCGTCTCAAATGAGTGATGCTCAATTGGAAAGAACAAAGGTTACTATTGAAGGAACGGGTGTGAAGGAAGCATTCATTGCGTCTGGAGAAATCATAAAGTTTGATGGTTTCCTAAAAGTATACTTGGAAGGAACTGACGATGAAGATCAAGACAATGATGATGGTTTATTACCTGCAATGAAAAAAGGTGATGCATTAGTAAATGAGTCAATTACTGCGACCGAAAGATTTACAAGACCTCCTGCTAGATTTACGGAGGCATCTTTAGTTAAGCAATTGGAAGAATTAGGTATTGGTAGACCATCTACCTATGCACCTACCATTTCAACTGTTCAGAAGAGAG
>CAJYBK010000115.1 GCA_913064955.1 uncultured Flavobacteriales bacterium | reverse complement strand
AATACGATCTGAGGCCGACATCGATTCATTTGAAATAATTGATGCTTTCGGAAGACTTGTTCAATCTGACATATTCAATGGGGATATCAATACTTCAAATTTGTCAAAAGGCATATACATTATTAGACTGAAAATTAATAAGCAATATGTTTACCAGAAGTTTATTCGAGAATGATTTCAAAGATTGTAATATTTGATGGAGAATGTGCTTTCTGTAATAGCAGTGTTCTTTTCGTTTTGAAAAAATCGAAAAAGAATGATATTTATGTTTGCTCGAGCCAAAGTCAAAAAGGAGTCAACTTAATCAATGACCTATCTATAACTGCCAATCCTAATGAGACATTAATATACATTGAAGGAGAACAAGTTTATATTAAATCAAATGCCGCTTTACAAATAGCAAAATCACTCAAAGGCTTATATCCAATTCTCTTTATTTTCAAAGTAATTCCTTTATTTCTTAGAGATAAGGTATATGATTTCATAGCCAGAAGACGGAAATCATTGATCAAAAATGATCGTTGCTCTTTTGAACTTGCCAATACCTTTGCAGATAAAGTACTGACATAAAAAAAGGTCAACATAAATGCTGACCTTTTAAATTAAAACGAAATCCTATTATTGATTAACAACCTTATAAGTTTTCGTAACATTTCCTTTCGTGTAATTAACCAAATAAATTCCTGTAGGATAATTAGCAATATTGATTACCGATGAGTTAGTATTAATAAGGTTGGTCATTTTATTACCAATTAAATTGAATATTTCCACCTTACCTGCTTCCGTGTCTTTGATAAACAACTCGTTTCTATAAGTGTAGATTTCAACATCATTAAAATTTTCTTCAATGCTTGCAAATGCCGTACCCTGTTGTCCAGCCAAACTTTGCGTACCAGCAGTTCCTTCATAACCATAACTATCAATCGTTCCAACATCAGAAGCAGCAGATACTGCTACTCTAACCCATCCATAGTGAATTACACCACTAATTTCAAATTTGACACCCATGTACTTCATTCCAACTCCAGAAAACTGACCTACTGCAGCAAACCCAAAATTATCTACTGCCCCTAATCCAACACCTGGAAAAATCGCTGGAGAACCTGAACTTACGTATGTTGCAGTTCCATCAATAACATCACCAGTATTCAAAGAATCTGCTACCAAAATAGTCTCTCCACCCAAAGGTTCTTGCCTTCCAATGACCTCTGTGTTTCCCATCGTATTAACAGCTATTCCTGTCATAGTAATCGCAAACCCGGAATAGGTTGTATCCTTCTTCAAACCAAATATGGTTAATTCAGGTGTTGCATCTCCGTCCAAATCAACTAAATAAGACTCGCCCACATAAGTAGCGTTCACCACCTCATCAGGATTTAAATCTGTAAAGTTTGCTTGTGAAATTCCCGACAACACTGTTGTAATTGTCAGTATAGAGAGTAATGTTCTTTTCATTTTTGATATATTTAGTTTACTTAGTACAAATAACAGTATTTTTAAACAAAGGTTGCCCCCGTTCAAAAATTAATTTAACCCTTTAACAATTTTTTTAATTAAATAAGGTTAATACTTTTGAGTCGTCAAATCATGAGAAAAACATCTATATCTATTATTCTAGTCATCGGAATGCTAATTGCTTTGGTCAATTGTCGTAGGGATAAAAACATTTTTGACACTTCGAGTAGCCTTTCCTTTTCAACAGATACGATACTCTTTGATACACTTTTTACAACGATCGGTTCCACCACAAAGCGATTTAAGATTTACAATAACTCCAATAAAAAAATAAACATTTCGAGTATCAATCTTGGTCAAGGTACTCAGTCGATGTTTAGAATCAACGTAAATGGATTTCCAGGAACAGTTTTTGAAAATGTCGAGATTCCTCAAAAAGATAGCATTTTTGTTTTCGTTGAAGTAACCATCGACCCTAACAATGGGACTAATCCTATGATTGTTGAAGATCAAATAAATTTCCTCACCAACGGTAAAGAGCAATCGATTGTCTTAAATGCTTTTGGTCAGGATGCCTATTTCCATGTTAGTGAAATAATAACTACAGATACCAATTGGCCGAATGACAAACCACACGTAATTTACAACTATGTAGCAGTGGACTCCGCCCAGACACTAACTATTCCTGGAGGAACAAGCATTCACTCCTTTAACAATTCATTCCTTTATATCTACAAAAGTTCGTTAATCGTTCAAGGTAGTTTAGGTAATGAAGTTACATTTGAACAATCACGAACCGAAGAATTCATTTTAGCTCAAGCAGACAGTGTAGCTGGACAGTGGAGAGGTATTTATATGTTTGCCCCTCAAAATAGCTCTATTAATTACACTAAAATTAAAAACGCAACCATTGGTATTCAAATAGACACTTTAGAAGGGGTTGATTCTGTAATTTTAGAAAATGTGAGAATAGACAATTCATCTTTTGCAGCACTTGTCACACAAGGGGGTAATATATATGCTAACAGTTGTTTATTTGGAAACTCCGGTTCCTACAGTGCTTTTTTATCTATTGGCGGCAGTGTCTACTTCGATCATTGTACGTTTGGAAATCATTGGCTAAACCAAAGAAATACTGTACTTTTCGCTCTAAAAGACTATTACTCTGTTAACAACACCATTTTCTCCAGACCTTTCTCCAAAGCCATTATTAAAAACAGTATTATTTATGGTAATAATGATAATGAAATTGCTTTTGACACTTTATCAAGGAGTTTAACAGGAGGTGTTGCCCCAAATTTCTTTTTGTCCAATTGTTTGATCAAATCTGAAGATCCAGTTTCCTCTTCTACCTTTTATAATTCTTGCTGGAGAAATATTGACCCTAACTTTGCGGACCCTGTTAATTGGGATTTTCACACTAACAATAGTTCTAGTACTAATCAAAAAGGTACAGACACTAACCCTATATCTGATCTAGACGGAAACAGCAGGAGTGCTTCTGGAAATGATTTAGGAGTTTATAATACCCCTTAACTACTTAACAAACTTATAAGTCAACTCAGTTAAATTGCTCCTTTCATCTTCCACTTTAATATTCAATGTATGCGTTCCGGAACTAACCACATTGTACTCATCAAAAGGTATTGTTAATGTACCTTTTCTGGTATTGTAATAACTAAGAATCCACTTACCATCTACATAAGCATTGTAGGAATTTATCCCGCTTAGGTTATCCGCCATTTTAAATCTTATCTCGCCTTCTTTGGACATATTCTTACCCTCTGAAATATTCAAAGGACTAACCTTGGGAGCAACTGTATCTATTTTAACCGTGTAATTACCAAAAGATCGTACCTCCGTTTCCACCCATCCATCTTTATACTCCCCTCCTTTAGCGTAAGCAACTTTGTTACTCTTACTCATTTCTACGATAAGTGATTTATTTTCATAACCACTTGGTAAATTAGTAGTTTTTAATCTTAGAACAAAATACTGTTGCACTGGAATATAATCATTATGAAATTTATGTATAGGTGCATAACTATTAGAAGTAACTTCTTTTTTATACTCATACTTTAGATCATCATACACTGTATTCTTATTCATAATTACTTCAAAATCATCCATTTTGACCTCGTTCCTTTGAGACGCATCCAATACATTGGACCCTATAAGTTCATCTTCTTTAGCAGATAGACCTTGACTAATCAATGTAAACGTAGCTTTTGAGGTATTCCCATACACATCCTTCACCACATACATGAAAGAATGACTTAAGCTGTCCTCAAAACTGATCCTCCCATCATTTAACATCAATTCGTAAATGTCCAGTTTGTTATTTTCCGCTTTAAACGACTTATGATAACTCTGTTTTTTCAGTCTATATTCCAAATAATCAGAATGCGTATTTATATATCTATTATCAGCAAAAACAAGCTTTTCTAATTTCTGTTTGAAGACCATAGTACTATCTAAGAATAATTCAATTGAGTAAATTCCGCATTTGTTACCAGCTCCGTTTAGATAATCAATTGCATTAATTGCCAAACCAACGTTCCCTTTAATCTTAACTGGATTATCATATTCTCTGACGTAGGTTCCGTTAGAACCTTTAAGGTCCATGTTATAAGTATCTTTTCTGCCATTAATCAACCCACCTTCCAATGGATAAACTTTCACATCTAGCAATGTAGGTTTCTTATCATCTTTGATGTCAAAATTGAACAACAATGGATTGACAGGTCTTTCTGATTCAGTTTCTCTAATTTCGAAATGCAAATGAGGAGCTGATGAACTTCCGGAGTTTCCAGAGTAAGCAAATACATCACCCTTTGCTAGTTTTAATTCGTTTGGACCAGGATAAACCTGAATGGTTTCGGACTGTTTACTATATTGCTTTTTCCTTATGTAATCCAATACAAACTTTGGAAATGTACTCAGATGGGCATAAACCGAGGTGTAACCGTTTGGATGTTGCACATAAATCGCATTACCATAGCCATAATGAGAAACATTAATTCTTGAGATATATCCCGAATCAATGGCATAAATCTTATACCCTTCTCTACCGTTTGTTTTTATATCAAGCCCAGTATGAAAGTGATTGGATCTCATTTCTGCAAAATTTCCAGCAAGCACCAAATCAATTCCAAGAGGAGATCTAAAATTGGTTTCTGTATAAGGAACTTGTCCAAAGCATAAAGTTCCGATTAAAAGAAAGAGTAGTAAGATTGATCCTTTCATATTTTGTTTATTAAGTTAGTTGCAAAAGTATTGCCAAAATACCTAAAGTATCGAATGAGTTTCGATGTTATATCAACATAGATGCGTGAAAACAAGGTTATAAAAAATCAAGTCTTAAAAAATCTACTATTAAGTTCATAAATTGCCTATTTAAATCTTAAATTGTATAAATTTTGTTTCAAAACCGAAAAATGAACTTTAATAATCCTTTGATTGAGGAAATACAAAAAAATGTATCTGAGATTGCTTCCCAGCGAAACCAATACAAAGAGGAAGTTGCAAGATTAAGCAACGAAATCAACAATTTGTCGAGTCAATTGAAGTCAAAAGAAAGTGAAATTGAAGAATTGGAGCAGAAATATAAAATAATGAAATTGGCGAAATCTTTAGAAGGCGGAGAGGTAGAGAGCAACAAAGACTTAAAACTAAAGATTAACGAGATGGTAAGAGAAATAGACAAGTGCATAGCATTATTAAATAAGTAATTTATCAATGGATAGTTTATCTATAAAAGTTAATATTGGCGGAAGAGTATATCCACTTACAATAGACCCTAAAGAAGAGGAATCTATTAGAAAGGCTGCGGATACAATCAACTCCAACATTAAAGAATTACAAGACAATTATGCTGTTCGAGATACACAAGATTTACTAGCGATGACAGCGCTGCAATTTGCTACCGAGGTAACAAAAGAAGCGAAATCAGTTGATTATGGTAAATTATTGAACGATGTAGAATCTTTAAATGATTCTGTAAGCAAACTGGTTTAGTCTCAATCCTTCATTATTTAGTGCGGTTTTTACAAAATGTAGAAGCTAATTAATTAATACTAATTAAATAATAAAATGGACTACGTAATTGGAATTATCATCGGCTTGATAGCAGGAGCTGCCGTTGGTTTCTTAATTTTCAACAATCTTCTTAAATCGAAAAAAGCATCTTTAATTAAAGAAGCTGAATTAGAAGGAGAATCGGTAAAAAAAGACAAAATACTTCAAGCTAAAGAGAAGTTTTTATCATTAAAAGAGGAACACGAAAAAAGCATTAATCACAAGAATCAAAAAATGCAAGAACGAGAGAACAAGTTCAGTCAAAAGGACAAAACTCTCAATCAAAAAATTGAAGAATTTAACAGGAAGGATAAAAAAGTTAAAGCATTAGAAGAAAATCTCTCAAGGCAACTGGAGATTACTACTAACAAGCAAGCTGAATTGGATAAACTTCATCACAAGCAAGTTTCGGAATTAGAAAAGCTTAGCGGTTATTCAGTAGAAGAAGCTAAATCTCAACTCGTTCAAGCCCTAAAAGACGAAGCAAGAACAGATGCCATGGCTTACATCAAGGATATTCAAGATGAAGCCAAATTAGAAGCAAATAAAGAAGCGAAGAAAATTGTTATCCAATCTATACAAAGAGTCGCTACCGAAGAGGCTGTTCAGAACTCCGTATCAGTATTCAATATTGAAAGTGATGAAATGAAGGGTAGAATTATTGGTAGGGAAGGACGTAACATTAGAGCCATAGAAGCTGCTACAGGAGTAGAAATTATTGTGGACGACACACCTGAAGCAATCATCCTATCATGTTTTGACCCTGTAAGAAGAGAAATTGCAAGATTATCACTTCACCAATTAGTTAGTGATGGTAGAATTCACCCTGCTAGAATTGAAGAAGTAGTAGCAAAAACTAAAAAATCTCTTACGGAAGAAATTATCGAAACTGGTAAACGTACCTGTATTGATTTAGGCATTCATGGTTTACATCCTGAATTGATTAAAATGGTTGGTAGAATGAAGTATAGATCATCTTATGGTCAAAACCTTCTTCAACACTCTAGAGAAGTTGCTAATCTATGTGCCACTATGGCATCTGAATTAGGTTTAAATCCGAAAGTTGCTAAAAGAGCCGGTCTGCTTCACGATATAGGAAAAGTGCCAGAAGATGAGCCAGAATTGCCACACGCAATTTTAGGAATGAAGATGGCTGAGAAATATGGAGAGAAACCAGATATCTGTAATGCTATTGGAGCTCACCACGATGAAATTGAAATGACTACTTTGATTTCACCTATTGTTCAAGTTTGTGATTCCATCTCTGGTGCTAGACCAGGTGCTAGACGTGAAATTGTAGAGTCTTACATTCAAAGAATAAAGGATTTAGAAAACCTTGCGTTGAGTTATGATGGAGTTAGTACTGCATATGCTATTCAAGCAGGAAGAGAATTGAGAGTATTGGTTGAGGCTGATAAAATTAGTGATCAAAGATCTGATGAATTATCATTTGAAATCTCTCATAAGATACAGACTGAGATGACTTATCCAGGACAGGTGAAAGTAACTGTGATTAGAGAAAAAAGAGCTGTAGCCTACGCTAAATAACCTAGGTGACGAACGATTTAATTAAGGATATAATTCAATGGGACACAACCAACTGGGGAAAATTATTACCCATTTGGGATGATGAACTAAAAAATAGAACAGGAAAAGCCATAGCTTTCGGTGAAAGGGAAGGAGGCTTATCGCTGTATCTAGCAAAGAAAGGATTTGATGTTACTTGTTCAGATTTCAATGACTTTCCTAGCGAACTTCCTTTAGAGATCCATAAGAAGCACAAAGTAGACGGTGAGATAACTTATTCTAAAGAAGATATCACTAAAATCAGTTCGGAAGACAACTCTTTCGATGTGGTTGTTTTTAAATCTGTTATAGGTGCTTTAGGTGATTTTAACCAGCAGGCAGAAGCTTTAAAAGAAATTCATCGAATTCTAAAGCCCGGTGGAGTACTTCTATTTGCCGAGAATACGAAATCATCAAAACTGCATCAATTTGCTAGAAAAAAGTTTACTAACTGGGGCCATAGATGGTACTACCCTTCCTTGTCAGAGTTCAATAAAATGAACTTTCCGTTTAACTCTTTTGAATTTAAAACAGTTGGGTTTCTAGGCACTTTTGGAAGAAGCGAAAAGCAAAGAATCATCCTTGGTAAAATTGACAGCGTAATAGAGAGAATGGTTCCAAAATCATGGAGGTATATTCTGATTGGGAAATCAATCAAGTAAAGAACTATACCTTTGCAATTGATTATAAAAACTATACACAAAATCTGTACTTCTTAAAAATCGTATTTTGGAATTTGAACGCCTAGTAATTTCTTCAAACGCCTTGCTTGGCGTATAAAATGATGGAAAAACATTGCTATCCGAGTTTAATACAGTTGCATCGGGTGAAACTAATTTATGTTGCTTCATATTCGATAGAATGTAATCCTCCTGCTCCCTTTCGGACATGCTATTATACGACTCTTCAAATAGTCCTACACAAATTAACAATTGACCATCCGGTAGTTCACCTTTTACCTGAGAAGTCATGTCACTTATTCGGTGAATTACTTTGTCATTCATTAATCTTAAGTAAGAGAACCTTTTTCGTATGTTTCCTTTAATAATTAAGTGTCTATGAATATAGTTCACTTCTCTATACGTTGGAGCATAACTGCTTCCATCTTCAAACTCAAACCTTTTGATTCTAGATAAAGAAGTTAGCACTAACTCTTCACAAAAAGGCACAACTTTTCCGCCTTCTAAAATTAATTGGCCTCCATTTTTAACAACTTTTACGACCTCAACAAGATTATCCATTAATAATTCCAACTGATTTTTTTCAATTAAACGCTTTACATTAAAATGAATATCTTTTGCTCCTTTAATCGGATATTTATACTTTGCAGGTAATAAGGAAAATCTAATATCTGGTTTAG
This sequence comes from uncultured Flavobacteriales bacterium, assembly GCA_913064955.1. GTDB lineage: Bacteria > Bacteroidota > Bacteroidia > Flavobacteriales_D > Parvicellaceae > Parvicella. Next base: position 1,936 of record CAJYBK010000115.1, on the reverse strand, counting down.
AACGAATAGATTTTAAAAATTCAAAATTAAACTTCAATGAATTTTGTATAATGGCTTTAACCGAAAGTACATTTGCTTTTAAATCGTAAGGTATAAACTTATTCTTGTAAATAATTTTAGGCTGACTTTCATGCACTCCCAAATTCATTTGAAAGAACTCCTCCAGCCAATCATAAGTCTTTCTATTGTAACTCCAAACATGACATCCTATTTCAACTTCAGGAATGTCTGGATACTTTACGGTGACCCATGCGCCTCCAGGCACTTTTTTATCATCTATGTTCAAAATTGACTTTCCCTTTTTTCTTAAGTATATCGACTCCACTATTGCGAGAGGACTTGTTCCTATTATAATAACTTGATGCAAACCGAATTGAATTTACAACAAATATACAGTTAGGTGTGCTACAAACCAAACCAATAAAAAAACAGAATATTATCATTTTCTTATGACTTTCCGGATTGAATGTCTAATTTTGAGAATCTTCATTTATTATAACAAAAGTGATGCTTCAAAACAAAAACATATTGATCACCGGTGGTGCCGGCTTTATAGGTTCTAACCTTGTTGAGAGATTTCTAAATCAAAACAACAGAGTGACTGTTTTGGACAATTTCGCAACAGGAAAACGCGAAAACATTGAAGAATTTTTAAGTCATAAGGATTTCACGCTGATTGAAGGAGACATAAGAAATTTGGAAGATTGCCTTAAAGCAACTTTAGGTCAGGACATTATTTTACATCAAGCTGCATTAGGCTCAGTACCAAGATCTATAAACGACCCGATAACAACAAACGAAGTAAATATAAACGGCTTCTTGAACATGCTTGTTGCATGCAGAGACAACAAGGTTCCTAGATTCGTATACGCTGCAAGTTCATCTACCTACGGTGATAGTAAGGCCTTACCTAAAGTAGAAGAAAACATTGGAGCCCCACTTTCTCCATATGCAGTGACTAAATATGTAAATGAACTTTATGCAAAGGTCTTTGCTGACTTATACGGCTTACAAGTAATTGGACTTAGATATTTCAACGTGTTTGGGAGAAGACAAGATCCTGAAGGGGCTTATGCCGCTGCTATACCCAAGTTTATTAGGTCATTTTCTAAGTATGTTTCTCCCCAAATTCATGGTGATGGGTCTCAAACTAGAGACTTTACGTACATTGAAAATGTAATTCAAGCCAATGAACTGGCTGCTACAGCCACTAATCCTAAAGCAATGGGACAAGTCTTTAATGTTGCATTTGGAGAGGAAATTATTCTAAATGACTTAGTTAAACTTATTCGAGAGGTACTGTCAGGAATAGATAAAAAGATTGCAACAGTAGAAATAAATTACGGACCAGAAAGAATAGGAGACATTAAATACTCCTTAGCATCTATCGACAAAGCAAAATCACTATTAGGCTATGCTCCTGAATACTCTATGGAAAGAGGCTTAAGAGATGCTATTAAATGGTATTGGAAGAATAAATAGAACTAACTAACCATCAATAAGTTCTCTTAGCATGTCGATTCTTTTCTGAACTGGATAACTCAACTTAATTCTTTCTCGAGGATTAAATTCTAAATTGTCATGACTTATGTCTTGGATTAATTCAATCAACGATTTAGAATCTTTACTTTTCAAATACTTGTGAAAAATACAGGTGATGAAACAGCACATAATGTAACAATAACAAATGCTACTGCTGATGGGAACATATTTTTTAATTTTCAAGAATCAAAACTGTCGGGTGAAAATCTTGAACCTGGTAAAGTAACCGAACTTGGTACGAACAGTATGGTTCTCGGATTTGGTAATTTTTCTATTTCAATTACAGTTTCATGTGATGAAGGGGCTTCTTCAACCTCATCGGTAATTGGTTTGATTTTTGGTCCGTTCATGATAATCCCATGATATAGATTTGGTGGAATAAGAAATGAGAAAA
>CAJYBK010000114.1 GCA_913064955.1 uncultured Flavobacteriales bacterium | reverse complement strand
TTTTTACATTGAGTAAACAACATCCCTATAAAAAAGATAGCGGAAAGCATTCCTGCCGCCCGCTTCTTATTGAAAACGTTTATTTTCATATTTCTTTTAATCTGCAAGAACAGTCTCGACCTCAAGTATATTGTTATAAAACTCTTGATGCGCCTCTACTAATGACTCTTCATCGTTATAAGTTAAAACCGGCTTATCCGATTTATCTATATAACTCGTTAAATCTTTATTTAGTGCCTCACTTCCATATACAATACCGTCTGCGTAACGAATTGCTAATTTATTCATATTCAAAACAGAAGGCTCTTTCATTTCTGAAGCGTCCTTTTCAGAAACATCGTCAAAACTCAATTTAGCCAACACATCTCCTGCCAAAACCTCATCAGCATTCGTGTCATAAGCACTGTAAACAATCTTCACATCAGAAAAATGAGGATCCTGAGCGTACATTTTTCTTAAGTACATTGGTGTAAAACCAGTCATCCATCCGTGACAGTGAACGATATCTGGAGTCCAACCTAATTTCTTGACAGTTTCCAACACACCTCTACTAAAGAACAGAGCCCTTTCAGCATTATCTTCGTGAAACTTTTCAGATTTGTCATGAAAAACGTTCTTTCTTTTAAAGAACTCGTCATTATCTATGAAGTAGACTTGCATTCTTGCTTGTGGAATAGAAGCTACTTTTATAATTAATGGATGATCCGTATCATTGATAATAAGGTTCATACCTGAAAGTCTTATTACTTCATGAAGTTGATGTCTTCTTTCGTTGATAACACCGAAACGTGGCATAAACACTCTTATTTCTCTATCACTCTCTTGTGTCCCTTGAGACAACTTTCTTACCAACGCTGCAAATGAATGCTCCTCCATAAATGGATTAATCGATTGGGTAACGAATAGGACTTTGGTTTTTTCCATATTTTATTTTTTCAATTGAGTTGCAAAAATATAAAAAAAAATTCGATTATTCCTACAAATACTTTAGTTTTACCCCAATTTAGTGTCATTATGGAAATTTTCAAAACACAGAAAGAACTTAAAAAACACCTCTCCAGTCTACCAGATAAAACGATTGGTTTTGTCCCAACCATGGGAGCGCTTCACAGAGGTCATTTGTCTCTTTTAATCAGAGCCAAAGTAGAATGCGAACTGGTGATATGCAGCATTTTTGTCAACCCAACTCAATTCAACGATAAAAAGGATTTTGAAAACTACCCTATCTTAATAGATGAAGATATTAAACAACTAAAATCAATAGGCTGTGACATATTGTATCTTCCAGAAAACGTAGAAGACGTTTATCTTAATGAAAGAGATCTAAATGTTGACCTAGGCATACTTGACAAGGTGATGGAAGGAATTAACAGACCTGGACACTTCAATGGTGTGATGCGCGTTGTTAAATTGCTATTTGACATTGTCTCACCAACCAAAGCCTATTTCGGACTGAAAGACTATCAGCAATATTTAATCATCAAAACAATGACGCAGCAACTCAATCTTACAATTGAGGTAATCGGCTGTGACATTATTCGAGAAGCTGACGGTTTAGCAATGAGTTCAAGAAACCTTCTTTTAACTTTTCAGCAAAGACAGGTAGCAACAACTTTAATTAAAACGTTGCAATACTGCAAAGATCACATTAATGAAGCGCCAATTGAGGCTCTTGAACGTAGATGCCTTGCTATGATGACTCAATATGGGGAGCCGGAATACTTCGTTATAAGGAGAGCTGACAATCTAGAAAAAGTAACACCAGATTATACTGGGGAAGTACGCGCATTCGTAGTGTGTAAAATTGGAAAAGTAAGATTGATTGACAACTTACAGGTTAGATAATCTAATTTGTATAATTTTGTACTATGTTAATACAGATGTTTAAAGGAAAAATTCATCGTGCCACGGTTACTCAGGCAGATTTGAATTATATTGGAAGTATAACAATTGACGAAGACCTAATGGACGCCTCTCATATTATTGAAGGTGAAAGAGTTCAAATAGTCAACGTTAATAATGGTGAAAGACTAGAAACGTACGCTATAAAAGGAAAAAGAGGTAGTGGTGTTATTTGTCTTAATGGAGCTGCAGCAAGAAAAGTGGCTGTTGGCGACAAAGTTATTATTATTAGTTATGCTTGGATGGACGAAAATGAATCCAAAACTTACAAGCCAGGTATTGCCTTTCCGGACGACAACAATTTATTAAATTAAAAGTCGTTTATCATTCGTGAAAAAATCAATCATCAATGTTCTGAAAATTGTTGTCCCTTTATTGTTGGGTCTTTATATTTTTTGGTATTTCTGGTCTAGTTTTGATGAAGTTCAAAAAGATAATTTCATTAAAGTATTTAAAGAAGCCGATTACTTTTGGGTTTTTGTGGCGCTTGTTATAGGTTTTATTAGTCATTTAAGTAGGGCTATTAGATGGAAATATGCTTTAAAACCACTTGGGCACCAACCAAGCACATTTAATTCTTATAATGCCATTATGGTTGGCTACATTGCTAATATTGTTGTGCCTAGAATGGGCGAAGCTTCCAGAGCTGGTGTTTTGAAAGCAACCGACAACGTGCCTTTTGACAAAGGTTTTGGATCCATTGTTGCGGAACGAGTAATTGACGTTATTTGTTTGGGAATCATAACTGGAACAGCATTGCTATTCAACTTTGAAAAGGTATTTGAACTCTACGAAATTCTTAAAGAACCAAAAAAGACTGCGGAATCGGAAGGCGGAATTTCTACGCTAATGATTTTAGGAATCATTGCTACAGTAGGATTAATTGCTTTTGTCATATTACTTAAAGTAAAACCACAAATCAAGGACAAACTTAAGGAATTCGTTAAAGGCCTAAAAGATGGCTTTTTGTCTATTCTCAAAATGAAAGACCGCGTCCCGTATATTGTTCATACACTTATTATCTGGGGGTGTTATGTGGGAATGTTTTGGGTTGTGTTTTTTACAACAGACTTCACAAAAGGCCTACCAGCATCTGCAATAATGATAGGTTTTGTTGCTGGAACGATTGGTTTTATCATTACGCAAGGAGGCATAGGCACCTATCCTATTATGGTTGGTTCTGTAGTTACATTTTATAGAACTCCTGAGTTATTACTTGAGTCTGGTGCAACAGGTCAAGATGTTGGTTTTGGTATGCTCGTATGGGCATCTCAAACAATATTGATAGTTGTTTTGGGATTAGTATCTTTAGCCCTAGTTCAAAAAAAGAAAAAGAAAATTTAAAAGCACATAACATGTACGGAAAATTAAAAGGACAATTACAAGCAGATTTAGATACGCTAAAAGCAGAGGGGCTTTATAAGAGCGAAAGAGTAATAACCACTCCTCAAGGTGCGGAAGTTAAGGTTAATAATGAAGAGGATGTTATCATTATGTGCGCCAACAACTACTTAGGACTTTCTTCTCACCCTGATGTAATTCAAGCCTCAAAAGATGCGCTAGACTCTCATGGATTTGGAATGTCATCGGTAAGATTCATTTGTGGAACACAAGACATTCACAAAGAATTAGAAGCAAAGATTGCTAAGTTCTATGGCACAGAAGACACGATTCTTTACGCTGCCGCTTTTGATGCAAACGGAGGTGTTTTCGAACCTTTATTTGACGCACAGGATGCTATCATTTCAGACGAACTTAACCACGCTTCAATAATTGACGGTGTACGTCTTTGTAAAGCACAACGATACAGGTACAAACATAGTGACATGGCTGACTTAGAGCAACAATTAATTGCTGCTCAAGCACAAAGAAACAGAATCATCGTTACAGACGGTGTTTTCTCCATGGATGGTGATTTGGCAAAAATGAACGAAATTTGTGACTTAGCAGACAAATATGATGCATTGGTCATGACAGATGAGTGTCATTCCGCAGGGTTTATAGGTAAAACAGGTAGAGGTGTTCCAGAATTTCACAACTGTCTAGACCGTATTGATATCATTACTGGAACCTTGGGAAAAGCGCTTGGTGGAGCAATGGGCGGCTACACAACTGGTAAGAAAGAAATTATTGACATGTTACGTCAAAAATCTAGGCCTTATTTATTTTCGAATAGTTTGGCTCCTAGCATTGTAGGTGCATCGAACAAGGTTTTTGATATCTTAAGTTCATCTACTGAATTAAGAGACAAACTAGAATACAACACCAAATACTTCAAAGACAAAATTGTAGCAGCAGGATTTGACGTGAAAGAAGGCAACTCGCCTATTGTCCCAATTATGCTTTATGATGCAGCGCTGTCACAAAAAATGGCAGAAGGACTACTAAAAGAAGGTGTCTATGCAATTGGATTCTTTTATCCTGTTGTTCCTAAAGGAAAAGCAAGAATTAGAACACAAATATCTGCCGCTCATACAACGGAGCATTTAGACAAAGCAGTGGCTGCATTTATTAAAGTTGGTAAAGATTTAGGGGTTATTTAATTACCCCTCTACATGGTCAATAAATTCTTGACGTTTTTCTTTATTGTCGTAGTAACCATAATTAACAACTTTGTATTCCTTTCCCCTCTGTGTTAAGCGAATGTACTCATACAAGGTAGTACTCTTGTATTCTACAGTGTATAGGAATCTAACTACCGTTAAGCCATTAGCTTCTCTATAATCAAAGCCTGTTTCTTTTGTGAAGGATATCATTTCTCCTAAAGATTCTTTCTGGACAAACAATATGCTAATTTCCTCCATGGAGTTGACCTCAAGCATCGATTCATCAATCATGTTTTTCAAGGTTTCGTAATCGTTCAACTTCATTGCGTTATAAAAGTTATCGGCATATTTCTCTGCTTCTTCAGCATTTGCACAACTATTCAATAATGAAATTATAAGCAACACAGCAATGAATCGGATTATTTTGACTATTTTCATGTTCTAGTTTTTTTTATAAATATAGCAGAATTAAAATTGAAAGGGGAAAAACAAAACTTAACTCAAGAATTAACGAAAATAACTAAGCATCCTCAAGGTTTAGATTTATTCAAAATGCTCCTGAATCAACTTGAAAAAGATTTGAATATGTGCGGTTTAGATTGGGGAAACAAAACAGAAACTAATCCGGAGCAACTTGTACCCGAACTTGAATCAGTGATAACTAACCTTTTAAAAGGAGGGTATAAAAACGACATTAGAATGTTTTTATACCGAGTTGATGTAAGTGAGAAACTACTTCGTCAAATTGACATTCTAACTGTAGAAGAGATTGTTAACTTAGTGCTTCAAAGAGAAATTGAAAAAATTTGGATGAAACACAAATACAGCACTATTTGAAAGGTAAATATTTTAAAAAATCAGTCATTTTACTACTTGTCTTAAGCGGACTCTCCTCTTGTGTACAGTTAAGGTACACCGATTACGGAAGACCGTTTGACTTTCTTAAATCCAAGAACCAACATTTCGTTAGCCATAATTCTAACAAAGACACAGCGAGTATTAATCAAACTAAAACATTCACAATTGCAGAAGAAAATAGCGAAAATATTATACTCAATGAAAATGACACCATTTCAAATTTAAACCCAAATCAAGCCCAGTACATTGAGAAAACTGCACCCTCAGTTAAAGATACGCCAAGCACGGAAAAAACCGAAACAAATAGTGTTACCAGAAAACAAATAAACAAAACCAAAAAGACAATTCCTGCCATTGTTTCAAGCAATACCGTTGGAAAAAACGCAAAAATAAGAGGGCCAGGATGGTGGGAAAGTTTTTGGTCGGCTATTTGGAATTTTTTATTGAAGTGGTTATTAATCTTTCTTTGTTTTTTTATTCTGCTTGCTTTAATAATTTGGGGAATTTACCTACTACTTTCATTGCTCGCAGGACCTGTTGCCGGTGCCATTTTTCTGGTAATTGTACTTACATTATTTTACATCCTGATGGAAACCTCCTGATAACAATTCCAAAAGATTTTATTTTCTCGTTTGTAAGACCCTTGTTTCAAATAATTTTTAACTTTGCTAGAAGTATATACAATCTAACTAGATGGACAAATTTTCATATATGTCAAATGGCGATGTTAATGCGCTTGACGAAATTTACAAACAATATCTTCAGGATGAGAATTCCGTAGATGAAGGCTGGAAAAAATTCTTTGAAGGATTTGAATTTGCAAGAACCAATTTCGACCTTGACGGAGAAGGAGGAGCAATCCCAGAAAATGTACAGAAGGAATTCAAGGTAATCAACTTAATAGAAAGTTATAGATCTAGAGGTCATCTTTTTACTAAAACGAATCCTGTTCGAGAAAGAAGAAAGTATCAGCCTACATTGGCAATTGAAAACTTCCAATTGACTGAGGCTGATATGAACACAGTATTTCAAGCGGGTAATGAAATGGGAATAGGACCATCTACGCTTAAAGATATTATTTCTCATTTAGAGGCTACGTATTGCGAATCTATTGGAATTGAATATAACTATATCAGACAACCAAAACGTTTGGAGTGGTTGCGAAACAAAATAGAATTAAAGAACAGACCTGCACTCGATGTGAATCGAAAAAAACACATCATGCACAAGTTGAATCAAGCTAGTGTCTTTGAGCAGTTCTTGCACAAGAAGTTTGTGGGTCAAAAAAGATTCTCTATTGAAGGTGGTGAGTCTTTAATACCTGCATTAGATGCACTTATTGAAAAAGGTGCAGTACTTGGCTCTAAAGAATTCGTAGTGGGTATGGCTCACAGAGGAAGGTTAAATGTACTAGCTAATATTTTCAACAAGACATATTCTGCTATTTTCTCTGAATTTGAAGGTAAAGAATATGATGACGCATTGTTTGATGGTGATGTTAAATATCATTTAGGTTATTCTAGTCATCAAAAAACAGATAGCGGAAAGGACATTAAATTGACGTTAGCCCCAAACCCATCTCACTTAGAAACAGTTAACACTGTAGTTGAAGGAATAACTAGAGCAAAAATTGACACCGTATTAAACGGCAATCAAAAAGAAATAGTGCCTATCCTTATTCATGGAGATGCGGCTATTGCTGGACAAGGAATTGTATATGAAACAATTCAAATGGCCCAACTAGAAGGCTACAAAACGGGAGGAACTATTCACATAGTAATTAATAATCAAGTTGGTTTTACAACCAATTATTTAGATGCTAGATCTTCTACGTATTGTACAGATATTGCTAAAACAACTTTATGCCCAGTTTTCCATGTAAATGGAGATGACGCAGAAGCGGTTGTGCAAACGATGGAAATGGCCATGGAGTATCGTCAGGAATTTGGGCGAGATGTTTTTGTAGATTTACTCTGCTACAGAAAATATGGTCACAATGAGGGTGATGAACCTAAATTTACGCAACCAAAGTTGTATAACATTATTGCAAAGCATCCAAACCCAAGAGCCATATACCTTGACAGGCTTATTACTGAGAAAGTAATTTCGAAAGAAGAAGGAAAAGCAATGGAAAAAGCTTTTGATGATATGCTTCAAGACAGGTTGGAAGATGCCAAACAAATTGAAAAAGCTCACATTACTGATTTCTTGCAAGAGGAATGGGAAAAATATAGACACGCCACTGAAGAAGACTTTGATCAATCACCAGTTACAGCGGTGGATAAGAAAAAACTTCTAGAACTCGGAACGAAACTAGCAACACTTCCTGAAGGGAAAAAATACTTTAGAAAAATTATAAAGTTATTAAAGGATAGAATCAACATGTTGGAATCCAATTCTCTTGATTGGGGAATGGCAGAAATGTTGGCTTATGCAACTTTATTGACTGAGGGACATGCCGTGAGAATTTCGGGACAAGATGTGGAAAGAGGTACTTTTTCTCATAGACATGCTGTTGTAAAAACTGAAGATACAGAGGAGGAAATTGTAACCCTTAGTTTATTAGAAAAAGGACAAGCTAAGTTTGATATCTATAACTCATTACTTTCTGAGTATGGTGTTTTAGGTTTTGATTACGGTTATGCATTTGGAACTCCAAATGGGTTAACTATTTGGGAGGCGCAATTCGGTGATTTCAACAACGGAGCTCAAATCATGATTGATCAATACATAAGTGCTGCTGAAGATAAGTGGCATACTCAAAATGGTTTGGTAATGTTATTGCCTCATGGCTATGAAGGTCAAGGTTCTGAGCATTCGTCTGGTAGAATGGAAAGATTCCTTCAACTTTGTGGAGATTTGAACATGCAAGTTGCCAACTGTACTACTCCTGCAAACTTTTTCCATCTTTTGAGAAGGCAAGTGAAAAGAGATTTCAGGAAGCCTTTGGTTGTTTTTACACCAAAAAAATTATTGAGATACCCAAAAGCAGTTTCTACAATTGAAGATTTGGCTACAGGAGGATTCCAAGAAGTAATTGATGACACTTCCGTAAAAGCGGATAATGTAGACACTGTAGTATTATCATCTGGTAAATTCTACTATGATATGCTTGAGAAAAAAGAGCAAGAAGGTGGTGCAGACAATATTGCCTTAGTGAGGGTAGAACAATTATACCCACTCCCGAAGAAACAGTTGGATGCCTTGGTAGATAAATACGGTAAAGATGCCAAATATATCTGGGCTCAAGAAGAACCAGAAAACATGGGCGCATGGTCCTACATGATGCGTAAATGGAGAACAGTTCATTTGGATGTTATTTCCAGATTGGAGTCTGCTAGTCCAGCGACTGGGTCGCCAGCAGTGCACGCTAAGAGACATAACTACATCTTAAATAAGGTGATGGAAAATGCCAAGCAAAAAGTAAGTTAAGAAATTAAAAATACCATAGAACAATAAGATATGTCAGTATTAGAAATGAAAGTTCCCTCACCGGGAGAATCAATATCAGAAGTAGAAATTGCAGAATGGCTAGTCGCTGATGGCGATTATGTGGAAAAAGATCAGGCTATTGCAGAAGTTGATTCTGACAAAGCCACTTTAGAACTTCCTGCAGAGGAATCTGGAATCATTACGCTTAAGGCTGAGGTTGGAGATGCTGTTAAAGTAGGTGCGGTAGTTTGTCTTATTGACACATCAGCAGAGAGACCTGCAGGCACTGAACCAGCAAAGGTTGTAGAAGAAGTAAAAACGGAAGAGGTTAAACCCAACCCTAATCCAGTCAAAGAAACTCCTGCTAAATCAGAGGCAAAAAGTAGTTATGCAACCGGGACTCCTTCGATAGCAGCCAGTAAAATTGCAAAAGAGAACAACGTTCCATTACAAATGATCAAAGGTTCTGGTAAGGATGGAAGAATCACCAAACAAGACATTATAGCAGCAATGGCGGCTGGATTTGATGCTTCTACCACACAAGGTTGGGGAGGAACTAGAGATACAGAGTCTGCAAGAATGTCTATGATGCGAAGAAAAATTGCATCTAGATTAGTTGCTGTGAAAAATGAGACTGCTATGTTGACTACATTCAACGAAGTTGATATGAAGCCGATCATGGATTTAAGAACCAAATACAAATTGAAATTCAAGGAAGTACATGGTGTAAATCTTGGATTCATGTCTTTCTTCACTAAAGCAGTAACTGAAGCATTAAACCTATTTCCTCAGGTAAACTCTATGGTAGATGGAGATCAAATGATTTCTCATAACTATGCTGATATAGGAATTGCCGTGAGCTCTCCTAAAGGATTGATGGTTCCTGTAGTTAGAAATGCAGAACAAATGACTTTAGCAGAAATTGAAGCAGAAATCAAACGATTGGCTATTAAAGCAAGAGATGGTAAAATAACCATTGATGAGATGACAGGTGGAACATTTACGATTACAAATGGTGGAGTTTTTGGAAGTATGTTAAGTACTCCAATTATCAACCCTCCTCAAGCAGCAATACTTGGTATGCACAACATTGTGGAAAGACCTGTTGCTATTAATGGAAAAGTTGAAATTAGACCAATTATGTATTTGGCTTTATCTTATGACCATAGAGTCATTGATGGTAAAGAATCTGTGTCTTTCTTAGTGAAAGTTAAGGAGATGCTAGAAAATCCATCTAAAATGATTTTTGGCGCTAAGGAGCCTGAAGAAGTTTTATTGAATTTGTAAAATGTTAACTATTGCTCAAAGGCATAGTATATTAGTAATAAAAGTTGTTCTCACCATGTGGGCGCAACTTTTTTTTTATCCTTCAGAAGCGCAAACTCCTAATCATTTTTTTATTGGCGAGGAATCATTTTCAGGTATAGACATTTATTCAACCCTGGTCACAAAAAAAGACGTCCTTTATGTTAGCACTAGTTCCGGTGTTTACTGCAGAAAGAAAGGCGTATTTAAAGCATTAAACAATAGCCAATACCAAAATGGAAATTCCTTCTTTCCACTAAAAGAGAACAGCAAAGGAGAAATCTTTACATGCAATCTATCTGGGCAAATTTTCAAACTAAATGGAGATAACATTGAACTTTTTATCGAAATTGACAAGTCCTTT
>CAJYBK010000113.1 GCA_913064955.1 uncultured Flavobacteriales bacterium | reverse complement strand
TTCATTGCTTTTGATTTTTGTTTTCTATTTTAATTTTTGATTTTACTTCTTCTTTTTTTATGTTCTCTTCAAACAACATTCTGACAGATGGAGTATAGTCATCCTCGAATTGACCACTCTTTACAGCCCATAAAAAGGCGGAAAGGAAGCCGATTGCCAGTACTAAACTGATTGCGGTTAACATAAAAATCATGGTCATACTTAAGTGTATTTAATCTATACAAAGAGAAAGTTTTAGCGCATTTTGCGTTATGAGGAGCGTCAAGAACCTCTATGATTTAAATCAGTTTTTATTTTGAAATTTTTTATTGAAATAATATCTGGTTGATAATGAGGTAAATGCAACAATTGAAATAGAACTCAGAGGCATCAAAATTGCCGCAATAATTGGAGATAAATTTCCGGATACGGCAAATGAAAGTCCAATTATGTTATAAATGAATGATAGTACAAATCCTGTCCAGATGATTTTCATACTTGTGTTAGCGTAGTCCATTAACTCCGATAAATTAATAAGGCTTTTGGCGTTAATTATGATGTCACAAGCAGGAACAAAATAATTGACATCATCAGAAACAGCTATTCCTACATCGCTTTGCATAAGAGCGCCTGCATCATTTAGACCATCACCTATCATAACTGCTTTATTTCCTTTGCTTTGAATACTTTCTATGTGAGTTAGTTTATCTGATGGGGATAAGTTATATTTTCTTTCTTCAATTTTTAGATCTGAAAACAGGTCTTTATCTTCTTTGTCATTGTCTCCCGATATTAGTGATAAACAGTAATTTTGAGCAAGTTCTTCAATTTCATTTTTCACACCGTTTCTCAAGGAGGAGTTTAAGGTGTAATAGCCAATCAATTCATCATCTATAACAATGCCTACTTTACTTCCCGAGGTGTGAGAGTTTATTGAATTAATTAAGGGGGTGTTGCCAATAAATATTTTCTGTCCATTTAAAATGGCTACTAATCCTTTGCCGCTAACCTCTTCAAAAGAATCAAGAGGTGTACTTTCAATATGGTCAAGTGATCTCGCAATTGCAGCACTTAAGGGGTGAGAAGAGTGCATTACTGTAGACTTGATTATGGATTCCACCTTTTTTCGATCCATATTGCTCTGGACAACATGATAAATGATGTTCTTGGACCCTGCTTGAGTCAATGTGCCGGTTTTATCAAAGACTACGTTATCTATTTTAGAAAGTGTTTCTAGAACTTCTGAGTTTTTTAAGTAAATGCCCTTCCTTCCTAGAAATCGCATAGAGTTCCCTAGAGTAAAAGGTATGGTAAGGGCAAGTGCGCAGGGGCAAGCAACAATAAGAACGGCAGAAACTGCACTCCAAGCAATATTGTAGTCTACAAAAAACCAATAGATAAATGTGCAGAGTGTGATTAGTAAAATTATGATCGTAAAATAATGACTGACTTGGTCGGCAAGATGGGAGACTGATTTAAGGTCTTTTTCGTTAGTTGTTTTATTCCAGAGTTGCGTAAGGTAACTATTGTCAGGTTTATGAGTCAGAATCACGGTTATTTCCTGTCCATTATGTCTGCCGCCTGCATATAAACCTTCTCCTTGATTGATATTGATTAAGTCGGATTCACCTGTGACAAAACTATAATCAATTGCTGCATTTCCGTGTTTTAAAATACAGTCCGCTGGAATGATTTCTTGATTTTTGATAATAACTTCATCACCAATCTTTAAATCTTCGAGTTTAGTTGTCCATCTTTTGTTATTTCGTATAACTGATACTGATAGTGGGAAATAGGATTTGTAGGTTCTTTCAAATGATAACGACCCATATGTTTTTTCTTGAAACCATTTACCAATCAACAAAAAGAAGATTAAACCGCTTAAGGAATCAAAGTAGCCCACGCCAGTTTTGGATACAACCTCTAAAACGCTTCTGGCAAACAAAGTGATTATTCCAATCGCAATGGGTATATCCATATTAATTTGCCTTTGCCGTATTCCGAATATGGCTTTCCTGATGTAGTCAAAACCAGCATAAAATACCACAGGTATAGATAGTGCCATTGATGTCCATCCAAAAAATTGACAAAACTGCTCTTCTTACAGTCCCAGATATACTGGAAAGGCAAAAAGCATAATGTTACCAAAACAGAAGCCAGCCACCCCAATTTTATAGATTAACTTTTTACCTTCTTGGTTACTTTTTTCATCATTTTGGTCTAAACGAGGTTCGTAGCCTATTGAAGTAAGAAGTAGGGCAACCTCTTTTAAAGATGTTGAATTCTCAAATGTAATAAGTATACTTTTTTTCTGGAAATTAACTTCAGAACCAATGATTCTTTGGTCGAGTTTTTTTAGGTGCTCTAATAGCCAGATGCACGAACTGCAGTGGATTTGAGGTAGGAGAAACTTGGCTTTGGTAAATTCTTGGTTTTCAAAAAGAATGAAATTTTTCTTGGTCCCTAATTCATCAAGAATGTCAAACTTTTCAGTGTAGACATTCTTGATTTTAATTCCAGGGTTTTCTTCATTGTCATAATAGTCGCAGAGCCCATTATTGTTTAATAATTCAAAAACAGTTTTACAACCGTTACAACAAAACAGGTGCTCTTCACTTTTTATCTTAGAGTTTTCGCAAGAATCTCCGCAATGACTGCATTGTTGCATTTTATAGTTTTAGTCTTTTTGAACCAATATAAGCATTGGGATGTTCAGATGTTTAGCCATAGTTTTGGTAACTGAAGGTTTGAAAATGCTGTGCATTAAACTATGCTTTTCAGAAACTAACACCAATAAATCAATGTTTTCTTCATCCAAATAATCATTTATACCTTGTTCCAAATCCGTTCCATAAACAAAGTCGATGTCTGTTCCGAAATCGGTTTCAATTTGGCATAGTTCTCCTTCAGCACAGTGTTCAGTTATGTTGAAAAAACTCACTTTAGAACCAAAAGCTAAAGCAATTCTCCTTGCTGGGTCATACACTTCATCGTTAATGCCAAATTTTAGATCTGTAGAAATTCCCATTCTATTTGGATCAGTTAATTTAGCGTTGTGAGGAATAACCATCAATGGGATTTTTAAATTTTTGATCAATCCTGCAGTATTGCTTCCAAATAATTTACCTTTTAATCCATAAGCGCCTGTAGTCCCCATTACTACTAAGTCAATTTGATTATTTTTTATAAAACGTAAAACAACATCATACGTGGGTCCTGCATGTGAATGAGTGATTACTTTGACACTTGGGTGGCTTTCTTTAAGTTTGGAAGCGCTGTTGGTTAAGTTTAAGATCGAATCTTTCTCGAGTAGTTCATCTATACTAATCATTAAGGTAGCTCCACTATGCGGAACATCATATGAGTTAAGTAGGTGAATTTCTGAGTCAAAGCATTTGGCTAATTTTACAGCAAATTCTAATGCTTTATTAGCTGTGTCAGAAAAGTCGGTAGGTACAAGTATTTTGTTCATGGTAATGTTTTTATTTCGTGAAACAAAGAAAATCTCTTTTTGACGGAGATGAGATGCGACAAATCAAAATAAATTATGATTTTTATCATAACTTTGCGTAAACCCTAAAAACAATCAGTGAATAGCGATAATTTGTTTGAAATAGCATTTAATTCTGCATCGGAAGGCCTTCTTGTTGTGGATAAATCAGGTGAGATAGTTTTAGTGAACGAAAGGATGTCGTATTTGTTTGGATATGAAAAGTCTGAGATGCTAAACCAAAGGATTGAGATGTTTGTTCCTAGAAAGAGTAGAGAGAAGCATGTAGCGCTTAGAGATGGATTTATTCATGATCCCCATTCTAGACCTATGGGCCTTGGAGCTGCAGGGTTGAAAGGTCAAAGAAAGGATGGCTCTGTTTTTCCCGTGGAGGTTAGTTTGAATCATTTTACCCAGAATGGAGAAAGGTATGTTTTGGGTTTAATAACAGATATTTCTGAAAGGGAAAAAATTGAAAGCGAATTAAGAGCAGCTCAAAACAAATTATTTAAATTGAATGAAGAGTTGGAGATGCTAGTTATACAAAGGACAGCAGAGTTGGAGAAAAGTCAGCAGTTATATGAGATGATCGCGAAGAACTTTCCTGATGGTGTCATAAATGTTTTAGATGATAAGCTGAACTACATTTTTGCGGAAGGAAAGGAGTTGGCAAGATTTGGTATTGGAAGTCAAGACTTAATAGGTAATAATTACTTGGAGCGAATTCAAGACCCCTATAGAAGTGAAATTGGACATCATCTAAACTTAGCTTTATCTGGAGAAAATCAAACTTGTATAATTACCTTTAACAAGAATCTTTATGAATTGAATATTGTTGGTATTGAAGGCGTCAATGGTTTGATTGATAGGTTGCTAATTGTTGAAAATAACGTTACTAAACAAAAGGAATTAGAATTAGAGCAGGCGAGAGCATTGGAGAGAGAAAAAGAGTTGGGGCAGATGAAGTCTAGATTCGTATCTATGGCATCTCATGAGTTTAGAACTCCACTTAGTGCTATATTATCATCTGCTTCGCTGATTGAGAAATATGAGGAGAAAGATCAGCAACCCAATAGACAGAAGCATACTTCAAGAATTAAATCTTCAGTTAGTAATTTGACGGGGATATTGAATGATTTTTTGTCATTCGACAAATTGTCTTCAAATTTAGTTGAGTGTGAAATTTCTGAGGTTAATGTTTGTAACGTGCTGAATTACGCGATTGAAGAAGTTAGTTCCTTGAAGAAAAAATCTCAAGAAATTGTTATAGAGATAGATGAATCTAAGTGTATTTTTAATACCGATGAGAAAATACTTAAAAATATACTATTGAATCTATTGTCCAATGGTTTGAAATATTCAAAAGAGGATGGGGAAGTAGAGGTTAATTTGGAAATAAGTGAGGGTATATTAAGTATTAAAGTAAGTGATTCTGGAATAGGAATACCTAAGTCAGATCAAGTCAGACTATTTGAAAGGTTTTTTCGAGCAGAAAATGTTTCCAATATTCAGGGCACAGGATTAGGGCTGAACATTGTGAAAAAATATACAGAAATATTGGGTGGGTCAATTTCATTTACTAGCGTTGAAAATGAAGGGACAACATTCGAAGTTAAAATTCCGGAAGGAGAAATATCGATATAAAAATGGTGAAAGTATTATTGATTGAGGACAACGAAGAATTAAGAGAGAATACTGCAGAAATATTGGAACTGGCAGGATACTCTGTTGAAGTCGCGGAAAACGGCAAGGTGGGTATGCAAAAAGCATTGGCTGTTAACCCTGGGATTATTATTTGCGATATTATGATGCCTGTTTTAGATGGGTATGGCGTAAGGCAAATGTTAAATGACAACGATCAAACTAGAGATATTCCTTTCATATTTCTAACAGCAAAAGCAGATAAGTCTGATTTTAGAAAAGGAATGAATTTAGGTGCTGATGATTACTTGACTAAACCTTTTGATGAAATAGACTTATTGAATTCTATTAAAATAAGATTGCGTAAATCTGAAAATAGTAAGATAGAGGAAAAGGAAATTCACACACTTCAGGATTTCGTCACAAAAATTATTGAGGATAAGGGTATCGTGAAATTCAATAAGAAAGAAATTATATATAGAGAAGGAGATTATGCTTCCAACGCGTTTTATATTTTGTCAGGAAAAGTAAAAACATTTAAAATCAATGAAGATGGAAAGGAGTTGATTTATGATTTGTTTAAAGAAGGAGATGTAATAGGGATGTGGGACGTGATGAAAGGAACTGAATATTACGATAGTGTGGCTTGCTTGGAAGATACAGAAGTCAAAAAAATACATCGCAACGAATTGCAAACTTATATGGATAAGAATGCGATATCCTCTACCTCGGTAATAAAATTATTTGCTGAAGAATTAAAAGTTAGAGAAGACCGATTAATATCAATGGCGTATGATAGTGTAAGAATGAGAGTAGCTTCTGCTTTGGTAATTTTGGATGATGTGTATAGGGATAAAAAAGAGAGTACGGTTTTTAAAATACCTAGAGAAGATTTGGCTGCAATGGTGGGGACGAGTGCTGAAAGTGTGATCAGAACTTTATCAGATTTTAAAAAAGAAGGGTATATAGATATTGTTAAAAATGAGATTCTTATAAAAGACAACGAGGGTCTAAAGAACTTCAAATTCTAAAGACCCTCGAATAGTCAGGTGTTTTTTTAAACAGCGTCCGGATCTAGGTGCAATCTAGCACGTTCCATCTGCTCCTTAAGTGTCCAATTGTCTGTTGAAATTGTTTGAATCCAAAGATCTTTGTTTAGCCTGAATATTTGAACATTCAAGTTAAGTTTACTTTCGAAAATATGTTCTACTAAGTTGGTTGAATAGTCGTCAAAAACTACTAATTCAATATCGCCACCTTTATATCCAATTTCTTTAAGAGTTACATCTTTTTTGATGAGTTCTTGTGCTGAGTTTCCTTCACCGCTCTCATGTTTGGTGTTGTAAACTTCTATTTTAAGTAGTGGAAAGGTTGCTGTAAACCAATCTTTAATTTCGTGTACTTTGGTTGTATCTGTTACTGTTATTTTGCTCATTTTAGAAAAGTAAAAAAGTTATTAGTATTAATATATCGATTGTTGTAGCAATTAATCCAGCAATCAAAATATATTTAATTGGTTGAATTGACAGAATAAGTGCAAGCATTGTCATAGTCGGGATTATGACAGAGATTAAGGCGAAGTCACTTTGAAATCCTGATAAGCCGACTGTTACGCCACCTAGGCATCCAACGAAAATCAATAGCATTGACATTACACCGAATTTATTAAATTCAGCATACTGCATTAATTTAGAATTGCTTGAGTTGATAGAATTTAAATTAGTAGTTTCCATAATTATTTTTTTTAAAAGTTTTTGAAAGCTTCATTAAACTGTGATATTATTTCTTTTTCCTCTTCAGTGTTAGGAGGGAAGGCTGCGGCCACATCTAATAAAGTAGCATTAAATTCATTTATCATTTCAGGTGTCAAATGATTGTCGCCAAGTTTCATGTTTTTTATCCCAAGTTCAAATGAACTTTGCACCGATAAAAGCATATCTTTATCAAGCAAAGTAAATATGATTGCTGAAATGTTTTTGCTAGCGCTCGACTCCAATCTGTTGTGCAGTATTTCTTCTAGGATCCTTCTTTCTTCTCTTTGAATCTTTCCGTCAGAAAAAGCTAAACTGTAGACTACTTGTCCAAATCCATAATAAATGTGTTCTCTTGCTGTCATGTTAAATTTAATTAGTGCAAATATGAGATGATAAAAAAAAAGTCTTACTGACTTGAGTCAAGTATTAAACTGATAATTATCATATTGCTTTTAATTACAATGTAATCATGTATTTTTGTACAAAAGAAAATATAATGAGATGTGGAGTTATCAGCGTATATGAAAAATAGAAAGCCGGTTCCTTTTGGAACCGGCTTTCCCCACCTTACAGAAATAACCGTTCTTAAAATCGAAGTGAAACCATTTGCTTCGTAAACAGGTTACACCCATTATAACTGTGGTTTGAGTAAAAAGTTACGTTGATAACAAAAAAATAACAATTACACCCTTTTAAAAAAGGTAGCTTTAGTATTGTAATTAAGGACTATTACTGATAAGAGATTAAATGAAAGTAAATTACGAAAAAATAAAATTTGGAAGAAATTCTTTTTGGATAGCATTGGATACTATCATGTTGATTTTAATTGTCTGTAATTTAATTTGGATGATTTTTGATTTCTCGTTTACCTCCTTGTTCTTTCAAGATATTGTGAGCAGTATCTCTCCTGAATTTCATTCATTTTACAAGAATGTAATTCATCCAGATTTTTTGTATTATGATTTGGGCTTTGTTCTGGCGTTTTTGGCAGAGTTTGTTTTTAGGTGGGTAGTTGCTATTGTTACTAAGAGGTATCCTAGTTGGGTCTCTTTTCCTTTTATTTATTGGTATGATTTAATAGGTTGTATACCGTTAGCATCTTTTAGGTTTCTGAGGTTATTTAGAATTGTAGCGTTAATTGTACGATTGCAAAAACGTGAAGTTATAGATGTAACAGACACTTGGTGGTATAAGTTTGGTAGTAGAGGATACCTTAAGGTTTTAGAGGAAATATCGGATAGAGTATCTATCAATATTCTGACAGGCATACAAAAGGAAATAGAGTATGGTGATGATACGAATAAAAGAATAGTAAATGAAGTGATAGCCCCAAGACAAGAAGAGTTTGCATTATGGATTGCTTCTAGAATGAAATTTGCCATTTCAGAGACGTATGTCATGCACAAGGAGGAAATACGATATTATTTGGAAGAAGCTATTACAAAAGCAGTAAAGGAGAATGATGAGGTAAATCGTTTAGAACTTATTCCTTTATTTGGTAAACAAATATCAAAGGCTCTTGCCTCGAGTATTGCCGATATTAGTTATTCATTGATTGATAATACCATGAAAGACATGTCGGATATGCAGGCTCATAACATGGTTTCTAAGGCAGTAGATATATCCTTAAAAACGGCTTTGTATGAAACTTCTAATGAGGAAATTGAAAGAATAAGCAAGGAAATCGCATTTGAAACAATCGAAGTGATTAAATCACAGGTCAATAAAAAGCATTATGACAAATAACGGGCATGACATATTAGATTTATCTAATGATTCCAAAAATGTGAATGTTGATTTGGACGTTAAAGTGATTAGAATTTTGGTGCTGATTTATTTAGTTTTTGGAATAGGTTATTGGTTAGAATTAAATGCGTTTTTAGTTCCACTTCCGTTGGTCTTTTATTTAGTGCCATTTGCTGCTATATTTATGTATGTTAGATCTTATCGGGATGTTAAATCCATTGTTTTATTGATACTTCCTGTATTGGTGATGAAGGATTTGTGGATTAATATTAATCCGCTTATAGTAGAGCCATTACTTTTTATTTCGTTTTTAACTTGGATTGGTTGGGGTGTTTTCGTGATGCTTAATAATCAGATTAAGAAAATGCCCAAGTCATTACTCTTTGGGATATCTCAAATTTTAATTCTTTGCATACTACTTCCTATTCCAATGATGTGGTTCAATATAGCAGTTGCGATTAACTTACTGTTGGTTTCGATGTTTTTAGCAGTTAATAAGGACAACTCGAAGTTCTTTACGGTAATTCGAATAGGATTACTAATACAATTGATTGATTGCCTGTATCTGCTTCAGGTATTTTCTCACTGGAGCAATTCGTAAATTACATTCCTCCTGGTTTCTTAAAACCTTTGGTTCTTCTTCCTTGGAAAAGTGCGTTCTGGAAATTGGCCCATTGAAATGTAACTTCAAAAGATCCTTGTGAATTTGTACTTGATTGTAGTGGAGAGATATTAAACTCATATGCAACACCAAATCTATAATTGGCTATTTCCATTCCTAACATCGGAGCGATGGCATCTTGACTTCTATAATTAAGCCCAAAACTTAAATAGGTATTGTTATATATTCCGGTGTATTTTGTTCCTTCTTTGATTCTGAACTTTCCTGCCAAAGTTCCCAAAATTTCAGTGTTAGGACCTTGAAGAAATATGGCAAACGATGGTGCGAAAACAAACTTACTGTTAGGTACATCTAATTCAGCTCCAATCTGGCCAACTAGTTTAGTACTTAATTGGTCTGTTGAACCATTGTAAAACTCTCTGGTTGGTGTGGTTAAGTGGTAATAACTAACTCCTGCGTAAAGCCTTTGAACTTCCTTTCTAGACATGGTTGAAGTTACATTTTGCATATTGTAAAATATTCCAGCCCCCAAATCAGCGTAAATTAATGTTGCGGCACTATTCCCCTCTCCAGGGATAATACTACTGTCAAATCCTTCACCGTCAAATTGAGAACTCCATGTAAGGTTTTGCATTTTAATACTTTGTTGGGCTGCACCAATTTCTATTCCAGCAGATAATGTCTGATTCTCTGTAATATTTACAATTCCAGAAACCAACAAACTACCTTGATTGGTACCAAGTTTTCCATCTCCAGCCACATCATTATAGAAATTTAATCCAATTCCCATGTAAGCTTTTTGCTTGTTTTGTGTTTGTTTAAATAAGTTTAGGTCAGCACTTATCTGAGAAGTTACATATGGAGCGCCTAATGTAAACCATTGTTGCCTATGCGCTACAGAAACTCTTTCCCATCCTTGGAAAACACCTGTGGCTCCTGGGTTAAGTAGAATAGGAGTGGAACTAGTTTGAACAAAATGAATGTCCTGAGCAAACGAAGCGAACCCAATGAAGGATAAAATAATTATGGTAGAAAGTTTTTTCATTTTATTTCATTAATGTAATATTTCCTGCACGCTTTTCACTTGTACCATCATTCAGTTTGAATTCAATTTGATAGACAAAAACGGAAGTGTTCAGGTCAGCACCTTTATATTTTCCATCCCACATTTCAGATGCGTCATTGGTCTCAAATACTTTTTCTCCCCATCTATTGTATATCTGAAATTTGAATTCCAAAACATCTCTTCCCACAAAGATTTCTAAAAAATCATGCATTCCATCATCATTAGGAGAGAAG
>CAJYBK010000112.1 GCA_913064955.1 uncultured Flavobacteriales bacterium | reverse complement strand
ACAAGCTATATTGGTTGCTCCAGTTCCATTAATTGCTGAAGGACCACATCCTAACTCAGTATCAAAGAATATTGTATCTCCGCACATGATGTCTGTTAGGTTAGTTGTAACCGTTACATTAGGAGAATAAGCATTGGCAACAACTATATTTATTGTATCCAATTTAATACATCCATCTTGACTAACGATTTCTACTGCGTATTGAAGTGGACCAGGTGAAGTTGGCGTTACAACTGGATTTGAAACAGTTGTACTACTTAAGTAAGTTGCAGGAGACCAAGTATAAGCGTAATTACCTGCAACACTTGGAGTAACTTCCAACTGAATATCACTATTCAAACATGAAGTTGTCGAACTCTGAGTCAATGTATATGAGAAATCCGGAACTACATTTACTGTAATTTGATCAGTATTGGTGCATCCTCCGGCTAAATTACTTGTTACTTCATAAACAGATGTAACAGACGGATTAGCAGTTGGATCAGGACAGTTAGTGCAACTAAAGTTGGCTGGAGTAATTGGATCTCCAGAAATTAAAGTCCAGTTAAAGTTAGAACCTCCATTAGCGGCTAATTGAACGCCATTATTTAAACAAATTGTCTCATCGGCACCAGCATAAGTACTTGAAACAACAGTAACACCAACTGACATAGAACTTACACCTACAACAGGACAAGAGTTATCATTAGCATTAATGTTAATTACTGAAAACGGATTAGCTCCAGATTGAACTGTGAAACAGATAGTAGCGGTTGCAGTACCTATCCACGTATTTTGAGTAAAAGTTCCTCCAGGAAACAAAGTAGCAATATTACTATTTAAATAAATTGAATCCGTTGGGTCATCTTGAAATGTAATATCAAAACAAATATTGTCACCTTCACACATTTGTACATTATTACCACCTGTATGAATACCAGTACCTGTAACATTCGACAATCCCCCCGCTGGTGGACTTGGATTTGTATTACCCGCACAGTTAATTACTTCAAATTGAAAATCTTGTATTATACTTCCTACTAAATTACCGTTAGCATCATATTCCTCAATTAGAACAGCTACGATATAGTTACCGATAGTAGTTGGCATAAATGTTATCTCTCCAGTCGCTGGATCAATATTAATCCCAGGAATTGGAACCGCACCTGAAAAACCACCATTGTAAGTAATCGAACCAGTGGCACCTGTAGCAGCTGGGATTAACGAATAAACCAAAGTATTTCCATCTGGCTCATAAACACCAAAATTATAAACTACTTGCTGATTAACACAGTTATATGGGATTGGTTGACCTGTAATAACAGGAGAAGAATTACAAGGAGCAGTAGTACTATTTAGCACAGACTCCCAATAATAATTGGCAGAAGAACTACTAGCATTCGTACTAGTGTTTCTACAACAAGAACTGTATGCAAAAACCCATGAATCACAATCAGCAGGCAATGTTACTATACCTGTCCACTGGTGCATGTATACACCTGGTAAGGTACCACCATTACATTCAGACTGACCTATTTGACCTAGACATAATTGAGAAACCTCTTGTTGGAAAATCGTATTAGTTAAACTAACATTAGTTAAACCGGCAATACCACAATCGTTCGTGATGTTAACTGTTTGGTTCCCTCCAGATTCAAATGCAGTACCGCAGTCTTCAAATAAGGTTAAAGTAATTGCGTATTGATTATTACCTAAACATTCATAGGTAATATTCCCACCGGGTACGTGAGAAGCCCAAGCGCTTATTCCGAAAAATAAAGTTAGTAGTAGACCTGTTAATCTTTTCATGTTGACTGTTTTCTGTAGCACAAATTTAATCCAAAGTGTTCCATTAAGGCATCAATATATCAATTATATTTAACAAAATATCCTTAATTATTGTTTTCTTTCCATCTTTGACGTTTGTAAATACAAAAGGTTGCCAAAAAACCAAGAAAAAATGAATAATTTTATTTTAAGCCTAGACCAAGGCACTACAAGTTCTAGAACAATTGTTTTTGATGACGTTGCGAACATAGTGTCTTCTTCTCAATTAGAATTTCAACAATATTTTCCTCAATCTGGTTGGGTTGAGCATGATCCTATGGAAATCTTATCGAGTCAATTATGGACGCTGAAAGAAGCAATGCAGAAAGTTAAATTCACTTTGGGTGACAAATTCACAATTGGAATTACTAATCAAAGGGAAACAGTGGTGGCATGGAACAAAAAAACAGGAAAACCATATTACAACGCTATTGTATGGCAGGACACGCGCACTTCCAACTACTGTAAGGAATTACAGGGAAAAGGCTATAGCGATTTACTAAAAAATAAAACAGGACTGGTTTTGGACTCCTATTTTTCAGCAAGTAAAATGAACTGGATCATAAATAATGTTCCAGAAGCTAAAATCGGGCTTGACAATAATGAATTACTTTTTGGCACAATTGATACATGGTTAATTTGGAATCTTACAAAAGGCCAATCATATGTAACTGACGTAAGTAACGCTTCACGAACATTACTTTTCAACATCAACAGTTGTCAATGGGACGAAGAATTGCTTTCTATTTTTGAAATTCCATTAGAATGCCTTCCTGAAGTTAAGTCTTCCTCTGACGATTTTGGATTCTTTGAGTTTAATGACCAGAAAATTCCAATTAACGGTGTTGCTGGCGATCAGCAAGCAGCATTATTTGGACAGTGTTGTTTTGAAAAAGGAATGGCCAAAAACACTTATGGCACTGGTTGCTTTATGTTGATGAATACTGGTGATAAAAAAATCAGTAGCAATAACGGTTTGCTGACAACAATTGCTTGGAAAATCAACGGCAAAATAACTTACGCTTTGGAGGGTAGCGTTTTTGTTGCAGGATCGGCAATTCAGTGGCTTAGAGATGGATTACAAATAATTGAAAATGCATCTGCTTCGGAGAAACTTGCTTTGGAAGCAAATCCTAACAACGAAGTATATGTAGTTCCAGCTTTTGCGGGGTTAGGAGCGCCTTATTGGGATATGTATGCTCGAGGTGGAATTTTAGGTTTAACCAGAGATTCCGGTATAGCAGAAATTACGAAAGCCACCTTAGATTCATTGGCTTATCAAACAAAGGACGTATTGGATGCCATGATGAAAGACGCCAACATTCCACTTACTTCGTTGCAAGTAGACGGTGGTGCTTGTGCCAATAACTATCTGATGCAATTTCAATCAGATATTTTAAGAACTGATATAGATCGTCCAATTTGTAAAGAATCTACGGCACTGGGAGTTGCCTTCTTAGCAGGTTTACAGGCTAACATATGGTCATTAGAAGATATTTTGAAAGTAAGAAAAACTGAAAAAATATTTCAACCGATAATGGATGAGGCTACTGCTCAAGCAAAATATCGAAAATGGAATAAAGCGGTTTCTAGAATTAGGGAATGGAGTGAATAATTTGTTAGGGTTTCAAGCAACGTATAAATTAATAAATATCAGTCTGCTTAAAAGTATTATTTTTGTGTAAAATTCAGGATAATGAAAGTTTATTTAGATAATGCAGCAACTACTCCAATGGCTCCAGAAGTGTGGGAGGCTATGGAACCTTTTATGAAAGAACATTTTGGCAATCCCTCTTCTACTCATTCTTTTGGTAGAAAAACAAAAAATGCCATAGAAATGTCTCGTAAAAAGATTGCTCAGTTACTAAATGCTGAACCTGGAGAAATAATATTCACTTCAGGAGGGACAGAAGCTGACAACATGGCGCTTTGGTGTGGTGTTAGAGATCATTGCGTGAAAAGAATTATTACTTCTACTATAGAGCACCATGCAGTTGGACATACAGCAGAGTGTATTAAAGACCTTGAAGGTGTTGAGTTGGTTTATGTAAATCTTGATAGTAACGGAAGTGTAGATATTGTACATCTTGAAGAACTACTTCAAAAAGATGTGAAGACTATGGTATCATTGATGCACGCTAATAACGAGATAGGAAATTTACTACCCCTAAAAGAAGTGAGTCAACTGTGTCGAAAATATAATGCTTTGTTTCATTCTGATACAGTTCAAACAATGGGGCATTATAAATTTGATTTAAAAGACTTAGATATTGATTTCATCACATGTGCTGCGCACAAGTTCCATGGTCCAAAAGGTTCTGGGTTTCTTTATGTGAATAAATCACTTGCCATGAAGCAAATGATTTGTGGTGGTTCTCAAGAAAGAGGACACAGAGGTGGCACAGAAAATCTATACGGAATAATTGGTCTAGCCAAAGCGATGGAACTTGCATATGAAGATGTAGAAGGACATCAAAAAGAGGTGCAAGCGCTTAAGGACTATATGATTGCTAGGTTGAAGGAGATTGAACCAAACACCAGAATTAACGGAGAAACTGATCCGTCCAAAAGTTTATATACGGTATTAAATGTTTGCTTTCCTCTTTCAGAAAGTAACGCTATGTTGCTGTTTAGTCTTGACATCAATGGTGTAGCAGCATCTGGAGGAAGTGCATGCTCATCAGGAAGTAACAAAGGCTCTCATGTTTTAGCGACTTTGGATGGTAATCAATACTGTAATGCCATTAGATTTTCGTTTAGCAGATATACTACTAAAGAAGAAATTGATTTTGCCGTTAAACAAGTAGCTAATTGTACACAGTTATTAGAAGCTTAATTCTCTTCTAATTCACGTATACATTCAGAGATTCTTAATTCCACAAAAGAGCCGTAATTTATGACGTCTTTATACCTTTCTTCCAGCTTTAGGTATAGTTCAACGGCACTTGTAAACTCCTTATTCATATAGAATTCATTTGCTCTTTCCAGTAATAAATCAGCATTAAAAGTTTTGATCTTCTCGTCAAGTTCTGACTGAAGGACATAATCAATCTCCTCAATCTTCTCCAAAACTTCTGCATCACTGGGATTTTTTTTGCTTAACGCTACATATTGATAAAATGCGTCATTGTATTTCCCTTTCAAATAATTCTGAAAAGCCAATTGCTTTTGTAATTCATAATCTCCTTTTTTGAATTGCTGTACTTCGATATAATAATTGAGGTACTTCAAACGCTGTTCACACAAAGCACATTCTCCATTTAGGTCTAAAGCTGTTTCGAAAAAAGTTTTTGATTTAGAATATTTACCAGATAAATAATACTCATTACCTTGATTGAGTGTGTTTTCAAAAGACTTCAAATCCTCTGCAATTTTCATGTAAATTCGTTCCGATGCTTGAATAGCAACTTGATCATTGTGAAACTCTTGCGCAATAGATAAGTATCGATAATATGCTTCAATTTTGTTACCTTCTTCCTCTAACTTTTTAGCCTGATTAAAACTTTCATTATAGCGCTGTCTTTTTTGATTTGCTTGAAGCACCAATAATTTTTCCTGAATAGTTTTGGATGTATTTATTATGTGGGTTATTCTATCCTTAGGATAAACCAAAGATGGATGAAGAGTGCTTGCATCGTCAAATGTTTTCATAGCATAAATCTCTTGCCCCACCGCAAGCAAACTATCAGCTCTGACAATTAATTTCACAAAAAACTCATCTTCGTGATGGTACGATTCTAATGAATCTATTTTATTTATTCTGTTTTTAATATCTTGAGAAATAAGGTAAGTACAACTTTCATTTTGCAAACATTTTTTATTTGCAAGTGAATAAAAATACCTAGCTTGACTCCAGTCATCCAGGTGTTGTAAAGAATCTCCTTTGGACATTAATATTGATACTTCATCCTTCTGTGCTAACGACAAAAAGTGAAAACCAACTAAGAATAATATTAAAAATTTACTTTTCAAATTAACTGAATATTGGAAGCTGAATTTACCATAATTATGCCATTGTCCACCATCCATTGAATGACGAATTTAATATTATCTCTTTTGAATTCATTAGATAATTTTTCAACAACCTGAATTATTGTCAATTCTTTTTCCTTTACGATTAACTGTTCTACCCTATTGGATAAGGTCTTTACTAATTCAGAAGTGAGTGGAATATCTTTTTTTTTATTCATGCAATAATCACATGTTCCGCAATCTTTTTGAACAGTTTCTCCAAAATACTTCAACAACATGCTTGACCTACATAAATGCTCCGAAAAAGCATATTTCAACATATTATCTGTCTTAATTTGTGCTGTCTCTTTCAACGTTACATAAAACTGCTGCGGAATTCGAATTTGCTTCATATCTATCCTAGGTCGTAAAAATGTAATGGCTAGATTTTCTTGATTTTCATCATAATCCAATACTTCCATTCGAGTTAATTCATTTAGAATTTCAATGACTTTTTTAACTGGTAAGTTGGCTCTTTTAGCAATGTCTTTTTCTCTTATAGATACGTAACTTTCAAACAATCCAGCATGACTTCGCAGAAGAACCTTGATTATCCTATCGAATAACGGGTATCTTACTTGAAGTGGATACAATTGATTTTGAGATACAATCACCTTTACAGTTGATTTTGTTTTGGCCCCATCGGAAATTTGCCAATAACCCGCTCTCTCTAAAAATGCAGCGGACTGAACTATTTGATTCATTGTAAAAGTAGAATTACGTTTCACCACTTCCCAATCGGTCTTGTAAGTTTCCAATTCACCAATACCAATAGCCAATCGTAATTCATTACAAAACAATCCGTAAACCCTTCTGATGATATCAATTTCAGGAAACCTCTGCTCCGTTCTTTTTAAAAGATTTTCTTTATCCGCACCATTGGCCAATAAGATGGCAAAGGCCTTATTCCCATCACGTCCTCCTCTACCCGCTTCTTGAAAATAAGCTTCTAATGAATCAGGCAAGTCAACATTGATCACAAATCTTACATCCGGCTTGTCGATACCCATTCCAAATGCATTAGTTGTACAGATAACTTGAAATTTATTTTGCATCCAATCAGACTGCTTCTTTTCTCTCAGATCTAAATCCAATCCTGCATGATAAAAATCAGCGGAAACGCCATTATTTCTTAAAAGACTCGCGTATTCTGCTGTTTTTGCTCTACTTCTAACGTAAATAATACCTGAACCACGTTGCTTTTTTATAATAGACAATATTAGTTCGGTTTTTCTTTCATCATTAAAAACGAAATAACGAAGGTTCTCTCTAAAGAAACTTTTGCGAATAACTAACTCGTTTTTAAAACCAAGTTTAGCCTGAATATCTGTCACCACTTTAGGTGTTGCTGTAGCAGTTAAAGCCAGGAATGGAACATTTGGCAATAACTCTCTTAGTTTATTAACCTCCAGATAAGCAGGTCTAAAATCATATCCCCATTGACTAATACAATGCGCTTCATCCACCGCAATAAGGTTGACTTTCATCTTAGCCAATCTCGCAACAAAAAGAGGTGTTTTTAGTCTCTCCGGGGAAACATATAAAAATTTGAAATTTCCATAAACGGCATTGTCCAGTGTGTAATCTATTTGCCTTTTTGACATTCCTGAATAAACCGCCAAAGCCTTAATGTTTCGTTTCTTAAGGTTTTCAACCTGATCTTTCATCAAGGCTATCAGTGGTGTTATGACCAAACATATTCCTTCCTGTGCAAGTGCGGGAACCTGAAAACAAATAGACTTACCTCCGCCAGTAGGAAGCAACGCAAGTGTATCTTTACCGGAAAGTACAGAATCGATTATTTCTCTTTGAGAAGATCTAAACTCATCGTAGTTCCAATACTGTTTTAATATTTTTTTTGGGTCAAATACCATCAAACCTCTAAATTAATACTAATTTTGTTGCACGCAATATTAAGATATACACTTGATCAACTATTATTGCGCAACCTACACACAACTAACAGCAAGAAATGAACACAGATACATTGAACATCAATATTGTAAAGACAAATAATAGTAAACTATCTCAAGTTAAATGGGATGAGTTACAATTTGGAAGAACATTCTCTGACCACATGTTTGTAATGGATTACAAAGACGGTAAGTGGCAAAATGCGGAGATTTCAGAATTTGCAGATTTAAAAATGTCTCATGCTACTTCTATTCTTCCTTATGGTCAAACATTTTTTGAAGGCATGAAAGCCGCTAAAAATGAGACTGGTGAAATTGTACTTTTCAGACCAGAGGAACATGCGAAAAGATTTAATCTATCAGATGAAAGAATGTGTATGCCTGGTGTTCCGGTGGACATGTTCATTGAAGCGTTAAGAGCTCTATTAGATGTTGATAGAGGATGGGTTCCTCAAAAAAGCGGATACTCTTTATATATACGTCCATTTATGATTGCGATGGATCCATATGTAGGAATAAGACCTTCAGATACCTATAAGTTTATTATTTTCACTTGTCCTGTAGGTGCTTATTATTCTGAGCCTGTTAAAGTTAAAATTGAAACACATTACAGCAGAGCAGTTGAAGGTGGTACCGGATTTGCAAAAGCAGGTGGAAACTACGCTGGTTCACTATATCCAGCAATGAAAGGTCAGGAAGAAGGTTTTAGACAATTGATTTGGACAGATGCCAAAGAGCATAAATATATCGAAGAATCTGGTACCATGAATGTACTTTTCGTTATTGATGGAAAGATTATTACACCAGCATCTAGCGACACCATTTTAGCAGGAATTACAAGACGAAGTGTTGTGGATATTGCTAGGGATTGGGGCTATGAAGTAGAAGAAAGAAGAATATCTATTGCCGAAGTAGTGGAAGCGATGAAAGAAGGAAGAATGACCGAAGCTTTCGGTGCTGGAACTGCTGCAACTATTGCACAGATTAGTGCTATTCATAGCGATGGTGTAACATACGACCTACCGCCAGTTGAGGGAAGAGAATTCTCCAACAAAGTATTAAACTATTTAGACGAATATAAAACTGGAAAAGCCGAAGACAAGTTTGGATGGCTTTTAAAAGTTTAACTTTTAAATCATATTTCAAAAAGCGCTTTATTAAGCGCTTTTTTTGTGCTAACATTTTTTAACACCTTGTCAAATCTGATATCTATAAAATGTATTACTTTTGTGCGGTGAAAAATTTGATACTCATATTTCTTATAGGATTTTGCTCTACCACTTTTGGGCAATCACTTCCAGATACATTAATTTCTGTTGAGAAAACTGATAGAATATGTGAGGCAGGTTTGGACATAGATTCTTGTTCTTTCATGCCGCTTTACAAGTCTTTGTACAACTGGTTGGGAACACCATATAAGTATGCTGGTAATTCTAAAAAAGGGATCGATTGTAGTGCATTTACAAAAGCGGTTATTTACGAAGCATACGAATACAAATTAAAAGGAAGTTCTAGAGATATTTTCAAAAAATGCATCGCGGTAGATGAGAAAGAATTATTTGAAGGTGATTTGGTCTTTTTTAAAATTAACAAATCGCAAGTTTCTCATATTGGAGTTTACTTACAAGATGGATATTTTGTGCACGCTTCCGTTAGTAGAGGTGTTATGATTAATAATCTGTCAGAATCATATTACAAAAAGTACTTCTTTTCGGGAGGTAGGATTACTAAATCATAGCTAATCAATCATTTCATTTATTAAGTCTACACCTTAATGTTAATTAGGAAAAAAATTGTTGAAAACTATTAACATTAATACATCTATTCAGAATAGTATAAATATTCATTTGAATTATATTTGTCTACTTAATAAAATGAGGATTAGAGATGAATTTTATAGTTTCAAGCACAACATTACTTAAAGCACTTCAAGCAGTTGGAGGAGTTTTAAACAGTTCAAATACATTACCAATATTAGATAATTTTCTTTTTACCATTGGTGAAAACACTTTGTCTATCGCAGCTTCTGATTTAGAGTCTACCATGACTACAGATATAGAGGTTCAATCTAAGGACAAAGGAAGTATAGCTGTTCCTGCTAAATTGTTGTTGGATATTTTAAAAACTTTCCCTGATCATCCTCTTACTTTTACGATTAATGAAAACTTAAGTATTGAGATTTCTTCTGACTATGGTAAATATGCCTTAAGTGGTTTTAATGCGGATGAATTTCCAAAAATACCTGTTTTAGAAAAGCCTTCTACAGTTAATTTTAGTGCTGAGAATTTACAAAGAGCAATTGATAAAACATTGTTTGCTTCTGGTAATGATGACCTTAGACCTGTAATGAGTGGAATGTTTTGCCAAATGGATAAAACAAACATCACCTTTGTAGCAACTGATGCACATAAATTAGTTAGATACAGAAGAATAGATGCCAAGTCTGATAGCGCTGCAAGTTTTATCATTCCTAAAAAACCACTTAACCTTTTGAAAGGATTGTTGAAAGATGGTGAAGTAAACATGGAATTCAACGAAACGAATGTTCAGTTTACATTTGGTTCTTATACTTTGATTAGTAGATTGATTGATGGTAAGTATCCAAACTACGAAGCGGTAATTCCTTCGGACAACCCAAATAGAATGAGCATTGCTAGAACTCAATTTGCTAGTTCATTAAAAAGGGTTTCTATTTTTGCCAACAAGACAACTCACCAAGTAAGATTAAAAATTACAGGTAGTCAATTGATCATTAGCGCTGAAGATTTAGATTTTTCTAATGCTGCAAAAGAAGAATTAACTTGTTCTTACGAAGGTGAAGACATAGAAATTGGGTTTAACTCAAGATTTCTTCTTGAAATGGTAAACAACATTGACACAG
>CAJYBK010000111.1 GCA_913064955.1 uncultured Flavobacteriales bacterium | reverse complement strand
ACAGCGTGTCCAAAATTCTAGCCTCTAGGACTTGCCAATCTGGTTGAAAAATTGTATCCTCAAATATTACTTCATTGGGTATGAATCAACTAATTTCTTTTTCATAATTAAAAGCGTTAGTAGTTTCATAGTAATTATTCCAAAAGACAGTATCTTGAATCGTTAATAAATCTTCAAACTGTAAGGTCATCTTTTTGTCAAGTCCTCTAAATGCCTGAAAATAATCCGTGCTGAAGTAACTAAGCGGAAAATTGGCTGAATCAAAATGTAGTTTTTGCTTCGATTCCTCTTCATATCCTGCGCTAACAAATGCAACTGCCGGCAATTGAACCTCCTCCTACCAATCTAAATCCTGTTTGCTGGATACGTTAAAATAGGCTGCGTCATAGTTGCCAAGGAGTACTTTTTCAATAAACTTTTCATCTGGTGTGTTGGGAAATGTAATTTCAATTACGTTGATTTTACAAACTGTATCATTGGGTGCTGGAATAGAATCCAAATTCAAACTAATTCCAATATTTTTATTATCAAAGAAATTATTATGACCTTTATGAACACTATCATTCTGCACTCCTATCAGCATTTTGTGTTCATACAGCGTGTCCAAAATTCTAGCCTCTAGGACTTGCCAATCTGGTTGAAAAATTGAATCCTCTAATGTTACTTCATTGGGTATGAAACAACTGATTTCTTTTTCATAATTAAAAGCGTTAGTAGTTTCAAAGTAATTATTCCAAAAGACAGTATCTTGAATCGTTAATAAATCTTCAAACTGTAAGGTCATCTTTTTGTCAAGTCCCTTAAATGCCTGGAAATAGTCAGTGCTGAAGTAACTA
Source organism: uncultured Flavobacteriales bacterium (assembly GCA_913064955.1). Lineage (GTDB taxonomy): Bacteria > Bacteroidota > Bacteroidia > Flavobacteriales_D > Parvicellaceae > Parvicella. The sequence continues at coordinate 9,835 of CAJYBK010000111.1, read as the reverse complement.
ATCGGAAAATTGGCTGAATCAAATTGTAGTTTTTGCTTCGATTGCTCTTCATATCCCGCACTAACAAAAGAAACTGCGGGTAATTGAACCTCCTTCTTTAAAGGTTCCTCTAATTGAATATTTAACCAAAATAATTGCTGTATTCTCTCACGTTGGGTTAAACTGTTGTAGACAGAATCAACCTCTGCCGTATAAAGATCAACCGCAACTGGAGGAGGCGGAACTTCGGCAACCGTGTACACTTTTTTTTCTTTAGGCTCAGCGCAACTAAAGACAAAAAGCGCAATAATCAGAATATAAAAATACTTTAACATAGAGGGCGTTAGTAGCATAAAAGTAATGCAACATTTCCTCCATAAAATGGATTCAAAGTATTGTTATGCACCAATCTTTGTAAATAGCACATTTACCCTTCTAAATAAACATGCGTTCACCTCTTTAGTTTTCTGTGTAAATCCATTACATTTGCAATAGAAACATGGAAGAAAACACTACAATAGAAATGAAAATCCTTTTCAGAAAGGAGTTTATGCTATACTTGCTTCGCAACGGCAAAACGCCTGTTACGGTGTATGCCTTTTGTGAGGATATTGGTGTTCAAGAACAAGAGTTTTACAATTTTTACGGTTCATTCAAAGCTTTGGAAAAAGACATTTGGACGGAGATGTTTGAAAATGTTTCTGCCATTCTAAATAGTGATGAAAACTATCCAGAGTATACTTCTTATGAAAAATGGCTATCGTTTCTCTACACTATCGTTGAGGAATTTAAATCCAAAAGGAGTTATGTAATGCTGCGATGTGAGGATCTAGAGGTAAAAGAATTAAGACCTTGGTTTTTAGACAGTTTTAAAAAAGAGGTTTTTCAATTGGTTGGAGAAATTGTAAATCACGGATTGGAAAGTGATGAAATTGCTACCAGACCTGTAGTTACTTCCAAATATAATGAAGTTCTTTGGGTTCAATTCCTATATGTCTTAAGAGTGTGGGTAAATGATGAATCAGAAGATTTTCAAATCACAGATGCTGCTATCGAAAAAACAAGCGTAATGCTTTTTGAGATGATGAAAAAAGGACCTATCGATATGTTGATTGACTTTGTGAAGTTTGCCTATCAAAATAAGGCTTATTAGTAATTAGGGCCCCATTCTGGCTTTCGGTTTTTACCAAATAGCGTACCGGCTATATTAATGTCATATCAGTTCCTCCCCCCAGCCCTCTCCGAAGGGGGAGTTGATTTTGAGTTCATTTGTATATATTGCTTAATTGGAAATCATCTACTGCAACTAAGAAACTTAACAAGAAGCACAATTTGATTCCCCCTTTGGAGGGGGATTAAGGGGGAGGATTCTAGAATTTAGAAAACCCTAAAACTGAATCTTATAACTCAAGTTAGGAAAGAAACTCGAAGATTTTACTGTTGTTTCTTGATTGGTGAATGGGTCATACTCCCTGTAGATTGCCGCTCCATTGGAAAAGATATTTTTAATTTGCAAAGACCATACAGCAGTTCGTTTTGGCTTGTTGATTTTATAAGTAAAAGTTACATCAGCAAATAATAGGTTTTTTTCTCTTTGCGTATATGCCAACCCCTCGTTGAGAATCGTTTCTTGATACAATTCCGAGGCTGTCAAATTAATTGGTGTGTATGGTCTTCCTCCTACGTAAGAAACATTGGTATTCCAGCCTACAAAATTGGTCTTACCTTTTTTCTCGCCCACGATGTATTCCTTACCAGCAAGAAACTTAATATTAAATTTTTGATCAAATTCTGTACTTCTCTTAACTCCCAATCCATCGACATAACTAGACTCAAAAAGACTAGCATTAATCATGTAATAAAGGCCTTTGCTAGCATATCTTTCTATTCCAAAGTCAATACCATAATTCTCACCTGTTCCGATGCTTTCCAAAGGTCTTACTTCTTGCAGTTCTGCAATGTTTGCCATACTGAAAGTCCCATTTTTCTCTGTAGGGATATCATATAGATATTGATAATACACCTCAACATTGAAGAAGTGATTTTTGAATATAGTTGTTTTAAAACCACCTATAGCATGGTAAGCTTTCACAAATTCCAACGATTTATTTGGGTTGGATAGATTTCCCAAAGTATCTCTTTCTTGATACATGTAGGTTGCAAAATGTTCGATTTGACTGTGTTTCCCAAGGGCTAATGATAATTTCCCTTTTCCTTTAGTTTGATAAGAAATTCCTACTCTTGGCTCTAAGGTTATTTTATTATTCACAGAATAATATAAACTGGAAACACCGAGGTTTAAAACCGTTTTTTCGTTTAAGAATATTCTAGACTGAGAATAGGCTTTAGCTGTTTGAGAGGTTCCATTTCCTATTACATTGGTATCAACCACACTATTCTCAAAGTTATACCTCAACACATCCCAATTGTGCCAAGCTTGTTCTACCGAACCTCCTGTTTTGTTGGTATTTCTTCTTGAGAATTTATGCTTTAACGAAACTGCTGCGGTTATAGGAGCCGAAGTGTATTCATTTTTACTTCTTATAATTTCCGTACCGTCAGTCATTAGGTAGTTTCTATTATCAATTTGCCTAAATCCATTAGCGGCTGCGGTAACTTTCAACAATGTATTTTCTCCAAAGTGCCTATTATAACTACCTCCCAACATGGCCATGTCACTTCTCAATGATAAATTATATCGATCTAAATCAGACTCCCAAAGTGTACTATCTAAAGTGGCTAGCCTTTTTCGGTCGCTGGTGCCGGCAATTCCAAATAACTTCAACTCTCCTTTAGCTTGAGGAAAATTCAACACAAAAGATAAATCCTGATAAGTAGGTTGCGTTGGATAACCTATTAACCTAGCAAGACCTACCACTGAATATCTATAATTAATCAAGTAAGAGGACTTCATTTTTTCATTAAAAGGCCCTTCCGTAGAAAAATCGAGACCTAATGTTCCTGCTGTGATAGAATATTCTCGCGTGGCTTGATTTCCTCTTCTAAAATTCACATCCATCACGCCACTCAATGCATTGCTATATTCTGCTGGAAAAGCCCCTGTGAAGAAATCGCTTTTGTCCAACAACTGCATACTGAACACTGTGAAAGTTCCACCAGAACTACCTATTCTAGCAAAGTGAGACGGATTAATAACTTCAATTCCTTCCAATTGATATTTCAAACCTCTAGGAGAGTTTCCTCTTATGGAGATGAAGTTTTCAGAAAATGCCGCATCTGAAGTGACTCCAGGCAACATACCAGCCACACGAATTGGATCATCCAAACTACCAGCCATCTTCTGCATGTCCTGCAAATAAATGGTTTTGACGCTGTTGGTAACCATTTCGTTGTTGTTTTTGGATCTATCTTTATGTGGTGTGATTTTTAACTCATCCAACTGTTTAAAAGCCTCCACCAATTCCACTTCAATATTTTCTACCCTACTGGATGTTAAAGTAATGTCTGGAAGGATAAAACTTTCAAACTCTATGTGTACAAATGAGATATCATAAATAGCCAAAGGAGTTTTGACAAATAAGAAAACACCTGCTTCATCTGTGAAAGTTGAACCAACCACAGAATCATTTAAAAGCAATTGTACTTTCACATCTGCGATGGGAGTTTCCGTAAAACTATTGCTTACAACACCCTGAATGGTCTGTTCTTGAGAAATCCCCAAAAGGCCAATGAATAAAACGATATGAGTTATTAAATACTTCAAAAGTTTTGCAAAGGAATAAATCCTTTTAAAAAGAAACACTGATTCAAATCATTATTCATTTACAAATGACACAATTATGACATTTTAGAAATGTCATAAAGATTTGGAGCACAAAAACAATATTATTCTACCTTTGTTTTCCCATAATTCAAGAATTGGCAGTGAAAATTCACAAAGACATTAATCATATCAAGGACATCAAAAGGCCCATTCTTACGGTTGGCACTTATGACGGTGTTCACATAGGCCATCAAAGCATCATTGAGCGTGTCAATGCTATCGCAAAAGAGCAAGATGGTGAAAGTGTATTGCTGACATTCCATCCTCATCCAAGGATGGTTTTATTTCCAGATGACGACTCTCTTAAGTTGATCAATACAATTGATGAAAAGATGCAACTACTGGAGAAATTTGGACTGGACCATGTTATTGTCATTCCTTTTGAAAAAGAATTTTCACGTATGTCTCCGGTTAAGTATGTACGAGATATTCTGGTGAATAAAATTGGAATTCATACCATTGTTATTGGTTACGACCATCATTTTGGCAGAAACAGACAGGGAAACTTATCGCTTTTGAAAGAGTTGGCTCCGTTGTACGAATTCAAGGTAGAAGAAATTCCTGCCCAGGACATCGATGAAATTACAGTAAGTTCTACTAAAGTGAGGAATGCTTTGCTGGAAGGTCAAATAAGAGTTGCAAATGAGTTTTTGGCACATAAGTTCACATTAACAGGCAACGTTGTTTCCGGCAAAAAGGTAGGAAGAGAAATGGGCTTCCCTACAGCAAACATCGAGGTAAGTGACAAACATAAAATCATTCCCGGTGATGGAGTTTATGCCGTAATAGGCAAAATAGGTCACGAAGAACATGAAGGTATGTTGAATATAGGGACTAGGCCAACCGTAGATGACAGAGGTGTCACTACGATAGAAGTTCACTTTTTTAATTTCAATGAAGACCTATACGATCAAGATGTTCAAATTATCTTTGAAAGGAAGATGAGAAATGAGCAAAAATTTGCTGATATGAAAACATTGCAATCTCAACTTCATTCAGACGCTGAAATGGCTCAAAAGTATTTTTCGGGAGAAAATATAGACTAGAAAACTTACAATGCAGTTAATTTCCTTATAACAACCTGGTTGAATTCGTAACAAATAAACCATTCACAAGTTAATAAAACAGTATTAAACACTAAGCTTAAACTCCGATGTCCTGTGGAATTTTATGTCTGGATAATCCAATTCTGCTTGTTGTAATAAGAATGGTGAATCCGCTAAGAAAACAGGGTTTTCATCCTTGTCATATGCTATATTGTTGAATTTTCTTTTCATGAAATCTTCCAACTTTTCGGGCTTATCTGTTGTCAACCAACAAGCTTTGTGATGTGGTCTGTATTTGAAACTTGCCTTAGCACCATACTCGTGCTCTAACCTGTATTGAATCACCTCAAACTGAAGCTCTCCAACTGTACCTATTACCTTTCTATTACCTGGTTGTAAAATAAACAGCTGCGCCACACCTTCATCACTCAACTGCATCACACCTTTCTCCAGCTGCTTCGTTTTCATTGGGTCATCATTCTGTAATTCCTTGAATATCTCAGGAGAGAAACTTGGAATTCCCTTGAACATAAACTGTTCTCCTTCCGTTAATGTATCTCCAATTTTGAAGTTGCCTGAATCATATAACCCTATTACATCTCCGGGGTAGGCAAAGTCAACCACTTCTTTACTTTGAGCCATGAAGGAAGTAGGATTGGCAAATTTCATTTTCTTACCTAGTCTCACATGGTTGTAAAAAGTATTTCTTTCAAATGTTCCTGAGACAATTCTCAAGAAAGCAATTCTATCTCTGTGTTTTGGATCGATATTGGCGTGGATTTTAAAAACAAATCCGGAAAATTTTGGATTCATAGGCTCCACCATTTCTTCCTCGTTCATTCTCCCTCTTGGGTTAGGCGAAATCTCTATGAAAGTATCTAGTAACTCTTGAACACCAAAGTTGTTCAAAGCAGACCCAAAAAATACTGGCGCTATTTCTCCTGCCAAATATCTAGACTCCTCAAATTGTTCATAGACACCATCTACCAACTCAACTTCTTCTCGCAATTCGTTGGCGAACTGTTCTCCAACAATAGTCTCTAATTGAGGGTCATTTAAATCAGTAATATTGACAATATCTCTTTCTATTTTTGTTTTGTTGGCATCAAAAAGATTCAAGTTGTTTCTGTGCATATTATACACTCCTTTGAAACGGTCACCCATACCAATTGGCCAACTCATCGGTCTTACTTTGATAGCTAGTTTTTCTTCTAATTCATCCAATAAATCAAAGGCTTCTTTACCTTCTCGGTCCATCTTGTTGACAAAGACAATTACAGGTGTGTTTCTCATTCTACACACCTCCATCAACTTCTCAGTTTGACTTTCTACCCCATTGGCAGAATCAATTACTAAGATGACACTATCTACAGCAGTCAATGTACGGTAGGTATCTTCTGCGAAATCCTTGTGACCAGGAGTATCTAAAATGTTAATTTGTTTACCACCATATTCAAAAGCCATTACAGAAGTTGCAACAGAGATTCCTCTTTGCTTCTCAATCTCCATAAAATCGGAAGTAGCAGATTTTTTAATCTTACTATTTTTTACTGCTCCAGCACTTTGGATGGCACCACCAAAAAGTAATAACTTCTCCGTAAGTGTAGTCTTCCCAGCATCCGGGTGACTAATAATTCCAAATGTTCTTCTCTTCTGTATTTCCTCTTTTAATCCCATGGTCAATTTATCAAGGTGCAAAAATAGTTATTTCATAAACGCTTAAGAAATATCTTTCTAACTATATTTGGGCCCTCTAAAAATCAAATTATTTTTGACTAAAATAACGCTTCTCATATCGCTTTTTTTACAATGCTTTTTGTGCCTTTCACAAGACTGCTTAGTACACACGGGAACCTACCAGGGAAGAAATGTGTATGTGATAAACCCTTTTGCCGGAGATGGTGTTGGATTTAGTGTGAAAAGCGTTACAGTTAATGGAGACCCGATCACCGATGATGTGGTAAACTCTGCTTTTGAAATCGATTTAAGTAAGTTAAATTTTTACTTAGGTGATTCTGTTAATATTAAAATATATCATGATAGTGGAAGTTTGCCGAGAATAATTAATGAGTATAGTGTATATTCGGTTTCTTTAGCTAAGTTCACCGACTTAAGGTTGAATTCCAGCGGACTTCTTTCTTGGTGTGTAACAGGCGACTCACTAAGAAAAACATCACATATAGAACAGTACAAATGGAATAAATGGATTGATGTTGGAGAAATTGAACGAGGTCCCTCTGATTCCATTTCTTGCTATGAATATCAGACATCGATGACCTCTGGAATGAATAAATTTAGAATTGTGGAGTATGATTTATCTAATTACGCTAATAAAAGCCCTGCAGTAAGTAATATAAGTAGGTTACAGAATGTCGAAATGTTGCAAACTGAAGGATCTGATATATATCTTTCGGATAAAACACATTATGAATTATTCAACTCAAAAGGTCAATTGATCATGCGAGGATATGACAAATACTTAAGCCTTGATTCTTTTGACCCCGGCATTTATTACCTTTGCTACGATAGAATATATGCAGAAGTATTTCGAAAATATTAAACTATGATAGACTTTAGAAGCGACACAGTAACCAAACCCACTCCAGCGATGAAGGAAGCCATGATGAATGCTCCTGTGGGAGATGATGTTTTTGTAGAAGACCCAACCATTAATGAATTGGAACAATTTTCTGCAGATATGTTTGGTATGGAAGCAGGTATATTTTGCCCTTCTGGGACGATGACCAATCAGATTGCTATCAAAGTACATACTAATCCAGGTGATGAGGTGATTTGTAGCAGAGAGTCACACATATATTGTTATGAAGGTGGTGGAATTGCAGTTAATTCTGGTATTTCCGCAAGGTTGATAGAAGGGAAATCAGGAATGATTACTGCTGCAGATGTGGCTAACAACTTCAACAATCCGGAGGACATTCACTTTCCACTAACTCGATTAGTTAGTTTGGAAAATACTTCCAATAGAGGCGGAGGGCTTTGTTATGATTTGGAAGAAATAAAAAAGATAAAAGCAGTCTGTGCAGAGAAAGGATTGAAGTTCCACCTAGATGGAGCAAGACTTTTTAATGCTTTGATTGCAACCGGTCAAGATGCCAAAGATTACGGTCATTTATTTGATAGTATTTCATTGTGTTTATCCAAAGGATTAGGCGCACCAGTTGGTTCTGTCTTGATTGGCAATAAAGATTTCATCAAGAAATCTAGAAGAGTTAGAAAAGTACTAGGAGGCGGAATGCGTCAAGCAGGAATCATTGCTGCTGGAGGATTATATGCTATGAAAAATAACATTGAAAGATTGCAAATAGATCATGACAATGCGCATTTACTAGCCAATGCAGCACTTGAAAATCCAAAAATTGAATCTGTAGGAAAAGTAGAGACCAATATCCTAATGTTGAATATCAATTCGGACTCTAAAGAAATGGTGGCTGACTTTGCAACAAAAGGTATTCTTTGTTATCCGATGGATCCTAGAAGAGTAAGAATTGTTACTCACTTGGATAATTCACAAGAGCAAATTGCACAAGCAGCTGAAATCTTAAGAAAGATTTAATCACTTAGTAGATTACTTATATTTGTTTTGCTTCTTTCTTTTGATAGGAGTTTCCCTTTGTGGTTATAATCCCAATAATAAGACTTGTAAACTCCTTTTCCTTTTTTAATAAACATATACTTCCCTTCCTTCATCATCAAGGTGGAAATAGAATCATCATAGTATTTCTGATGCTGGTATTTTATGTTGCAATCTGCTTCGTTATTAACAGCACATCCTTCGGTGATAAAGATTCTAAATTCTTCTTTTTTTCTACCATTCTCATAGGTTGTTTTATTCGCTTGCCAAGTATTGTAATTCTGGATGGTGTCCAGTTTCTCTATACCAGCCTTCCATTCAAACATTTCTGTAGCTAGAATATATTTGTCCTGAGCATGCAATGAAGCGATTACAGTTATAAATAGAATGAAAAAGGATAAACGCATAAGGTATCTTTTTTATCTTCGTTAAAATTATGAGAAAATTTCCAATATATAACCTAGCACAAGAAATCACCATGCAAATGATGATGCTTCTGGTAATAATGGGATATATCGCCTATGATCAATTGGATATCTTGGGCAGTATTGGATATGCATTACTCTGTGTAGCAGGAATAGGCATTGTCTTCTTCTTTATGCGGCAATTAAAAAACATGGTGATTGCCAAAATAATTAGTCAATCCAAACACAAAAAATGGGAAGTAGTAAAAATCAATTGGTTGTTAATCATTCTATCCAATCTAATAATTATTGGACTTAGTTTATTGCATTTTTACATTTGGATTCAGCAAGGGAAAGACCTTGGCCCTTTATACAATGAATATGGTATTGGAGCATTACTAGGTGCAGGAATGTTTATTCTAAATAGTAGAGATTTTTCCATCACCACGACCGACAAAGGAATTGCGTTCGGCAGTAAATTTGACTTGAAAATATTGCTATGGGAGGATATTGAATCTGCTACCCCAATTGAAAACTCGCTAGTGGTTATTCCTAAAAACACTGTTGGGTTTAAATCATTAAGAATTCCAAATGAGTCTGTCTCTAGAGATTTAGAAAATTTGTTGAGGATGGAAAACGTCCTACGTATTACGTAATACGTCTTACGTGCGAATCAGCAATATTTATCAACACCCAATCAACCATTCTAAACCATTGCTTAACTTTGTGACTCAAACAAAAAAAGCATGCAACAATATCACGATTTACTTAAACACATTTTAAAAAACGGAGCACAAAAAGGGGACCGAACAGGAACTGGGACAATTAGTTGTTTTGGATACCAAATGCGTTTTGATTTGAGCGAGGGTTTTCCAATGGTTACAACCAAAAAACTTCACCTTAAGTCTATTATTCATGAGTTGTTATGGTTTATTAAAGGAGATACAAAACTCAAATATTTGCAAGAAAACGGTGTAAAAATTTTGGATGAATAGGCAGGGGAAAATGGAGACATGGGGCCTGTTTAGGG
>CAJYBK010000110.1 GCA_913064955.1 uncultured Flavobacteriales bacterium | reverse complement strand
GCCTACCATTGAATATGAAAATAAAGGGGGTTTCATACAATTAATAGTCGACCATAAATACAGTAAAACTAATTATGACTCTTATTACTGGGTGATAAACGGAACAATTTACATGGAAGAGAAGCCCGAATTTGACCTTAACACAAATGAACTTGAGGTTAAATTGATTCTTTGGAATGATGAAAAGACCATTGGCATTCGAAAAAAGTTAACTTTGAATAAATGAAAAGGATTATAATTCTAACCACATTTAGTATTTTAATAAGCTTTAGCACAAAAGCCCAAGCAGTTCCTGCGCCCGAAGAAAACATTCCATTTTTGGTCACATTTGGTAAAGAGGCGAAAAAATCTTTCGGAGATGATGATAATTGTCAAACTTTCTTCTTCTCTATTCCTAAAAGTTTAAGTAAGCCTGTATACATTAGAATTTTTGACCCAGGAACTGGAGGTAAGCATGACGAAGTTTATAAAGCTGAAAATACTGAGACGTCTTTTCAACTCTACGGTGGCAAAGGTTGTATTTCTGAAAAAGATGCAAGGGAAACCGACCCTAAGGGAAACTTTAAAAGTGGTAATCTAATTCATCAAAAAGTGTTCAAAAATGAACCAGAATATGACGACAAATGGTATACAATAGGGCCGCTAAGTCCTACTCAGGGAGAGTACTCTGAAGAATATTTTGGAAATGTGTTCAAATTAATTTGCGAAGGAACTTCTGGAGATGATGGAAATCTTTATAGGTATTTCTTAAGCACCTCTCCTAATGAAAACATCCCTATTTCAGGTGGGAACGCCTTTACGTTTGAATACACCTTCAGACTTAATGCTGCTAGTAATCAAATTTCTCACATCTACCCTTTTGTTGATGATAATGTCATCTCAATCAAGCAAACAAATTTTGATTTTGACAACGATGGCAGCATTGAATTATCAAGTGTAGTTACAAAAGCGTACAAACTGAAAATGTCAGGTGATAACGAAACAGCAGAAGACAAATACACTGTATCACCTAGGGAAAAAGGAACTTCTTTAGATATTCAATTGATAAAAGGCACAAAGAAAATAACGAATAACAACGTAGTTTTTTATGTAACCAACCAATATGGTGAAGCACTTCCATTTTTTGCTGTCCCCATAGGAGGAACACCGAAGTACTCAGGAAAACTATCTATTAAACCTATACAAAAAAATAAATGAAGCAACTCTTTGCCATTTTTGTATCACTAGTTGCTTTAGTAACTTATTCTCAAGAGTATAGTTACCAATATATCACTCAAACTCAGGGCTTGAGCAACACATTTATTAACAGTATACTTCAAGATGATCGAGGATATCTTTTTGTTTCTACTGGAGAAGGTATCGGCATCTACAACGGTATTGGTGTTGAGATGTATTACAAAAAAAACAAGTTAGTGGATGACTACGTCTCCGCATCCTTCAAAGACTCTAAAGGAAACCTATGGTTTGGTCACATACAAGGAGGTAGTAGTATCTTTTATGAAAATAGATTCGCTCACGTATTTATTGGTGCTGGAATTGGCTCACAAATTAATGACATTGATGAGGACAAAGGTGGCAGAATTTGGTTTGTATCACAGGAGTACGGTCTCTATTACTTCACAGAAAACAACGACAAAGGCTTCTTTTCCAAACCTTCATCAGACAGACTTTATTACTCCCTTCACATCACAGAAAAAGATGACTTTCTTTTAGGGACTGACAAAGGAATAGAGGTTTACAATTTTACTAATGATGCCGATGGAGACCACTTGAATAAGGTACAGAACATAGGCCTTTCGGAAGAAGCGCAAATGGCTTCTATTATTGCTGTAAACGGATCATTAACCTTTGCTATATCAATTAATGGACATGCTTATAAAATCACTAACAAAAACAACATCTATAAATCAGAAAGGCTCCAGTTTTTTAATTTAAATAGCGAAATAATTGTAACGGAAGCCTATTCTGCAAAGGGATATTTATGGATTTCAACCTTACAAAACGGCTTACTAAAATGTTCTATACAGGATGACCAAATATTTATAATAGAAAAATACAACAAGAGTAGCGGATTAAAAACCGATGCCGTAAACACATCCTTTGTTGACAGAGAAGGCGTACTTTGGATAGGAACCTTTGGCGAAGGACTTGCTTCAAAAGAGGAGGATCTATTCACGTATTACTTTATAGATAAAAAAATTAACCACCCTATTTCAGCTGTTTTAGCAAACAAAACAAACCTTTTTGTAGCTGGCAAATCCAAAATAGAGCATTTCGATAAACAAAACGTCTTTTGCTACAAAGCCTATGATGAGCAAAACGGAATTCCCAAAGATGAAATAACCGATTTAATTTTCGATAAGGACTCAAACATGTACATAGGTACAACGCTTAATGGTGTTTATCAACTTAAAAAAGGTGAAGATCAATTTAACCCAATTTACATTTCTGAAGATAATCTTTCCAAAACCATAGCAGATTTAGAAATTGTAGAGAACAGTCTATACATTGCCACACTCAATGGTGCTTACAGGTATAATTTGGAAACTGGAGGAGTAAACATATTTAACATAACAACTGGATTACCGCACAATGCTATCGGCTCCATTTTCAAAACTAAAGACAACCGAGTTATTATCGGAACAAACAGCGCTTTTATATCAGAAATAAAAGATGAAACTGTTTACAATTACCCAATCAAGGATGGAATTGAAGTTATCGAAGTGAACGATATTTTTGATGATGAAAATGGTGATATTTGGTTTAGTTCCAACGGCTCCGGAATTTTCAAGTTAGGAGTCAAGACTTGTTTCAATATTAATACTGATTTTGGAATAATGTCCAATTATTGTAACGCCATTAGAATTAATGACCTTGGGAACATTTGGGTTTCTCACAACGAAGGACTTTCCAAAATAAGCTTGGCTGATACCTCGGTTCAAGTATTCGATCAATATTTTGGATTAAACTATAGATTCTTGCGTGGTGCAATTGATATAGTGGATAATGAAATTTGGTTTGGGACTGAAAATGGTGTCGTACTTTACAATAGTGACAAAGACTTCAAAAACAAAGTTCCACCAATAACTTCCTTTAAGTTTTTAACGATTAATGATAGTGCGCACCAAATCAAAGATGAAATTCACCTGGACTATGGCACTTACAAATTTGGATTCGGACTAGCAGGACTGACTTTAAAAGGAGCAAAAAAAGTTAAATATAGGTTCATTTTGGAGGGATATGACGAAGAATGGTCTCCTCTTACAGATAAAAACTCTATCTACTACACTAGAATGAACGAGGGTGAATATACCTTTAGGGTTAAATCTTTTAATGCCGATGGTACGGAAGGAACCGAAATTCAAATGAAGATTATAGTTGCTATACCTTATTGGCAGACTTGGTGGTTTTTCGCAGCTTGTGTAGTAAGCATAATAGCACTTGTTTTTGTAATTGTAAAATTTCGAGAACGCTCCTTCATAAAATATCAAGAAAAACTAAAACGAGATCTTGCGCTTAGGACTAGAGAGGTAGTCGAACAAAAAAACAAAATTGAAGCCATCAATAAAGATATTACAGACAGTATTAATTATGCTCAGAGAATACAAGGGTCAATCTTACCAGCAGACGAATACTTAGAAGAACTATTCCCTGAATCCTTTATTTTCTTTAGACAAAGAGACATTGTATCAGGTGATTTTTATTGGTGTGGAGAAATGTCTGGAAAGCAAGTGATAGTTTGTGCAGACTGCACTGGACATGGAGTCCCTGGCGGGTTCATGAGTATGATTTCCCACATTCTTTTAAGGGAAGCTTTAACCGAAGAATCTTTAGACAATCCAGCACTTATTTTACAGCAAATAAACAGTAAAATTGTGGAGGTATTAAAGCAAACGGATGACTACGAAAGTAATCGAGATGGTTTGGATATAGCAATAATCGTTCAAGACAAATCAAACATGAAAGTGAAATTTGCAGGAGCGATGAGACCATTATATATTTATCGAAATGGTATAAGAACAATCATCAAAGGAGATCGTAACTCGTTGGGTGGATTGCAAAATGGAAAAATATTTGAAACGAAAGAAGCTGATGTTCAAAAAGGAGACAAGTTGTATATTTTCTCAGATGGTTACGCTGATCAATTTGGAGGACCTCATAAATCCAAAATGAAAATAAAAGTGTTTCAAGAAGCAATGGATCAATTTTCTCAGATACCGATGAAAGACCAAGAGGAAGCATTTACTACTTTTTTCTATAATTGGAAGCAGGACATGACTCAAATGGATGATGTTTTATTAATCGGTATTCAGATTTAATTCCTTTAGCATATCTTTGCGGTAAATAATTTAAACACGAGATGACTGCAGTAAAAATAGGAATTGGTATAGATGATTTGAAGTTTGGTATGGACCGTGACGCGGTTAAAAAACTTATCGGAGAACCTACAGAGAAAGAACTTTTTTCATATAGTGAAGAAGACGAAGATTTAACGGAAGTTTGGCACTATGATGAATACGACTTTTCCATCTCATTTGATGAAGCTGATGATTGGAAATTAGTAATGATTGCAGGAAGCAGCGAGAATCAAACATTGGAAGGTAAGGAAATTGTAGGGTTAACATTTGATGAGGTTGTAAAAACTCTTACAGAGATAGGATTCAATGACTTCGAAGAAGATAGTTTAGAAGAAACGGATAAGGTATTGAAATTTGATTCCAAAAGTCTAAACATCTGGTTTGATGAAGGAATGGCTACAGAAATTCAATGGGGTCCACTTTGGAGTGACGAGGACACACCTATCTTTCCGGTTTAAATTATAGGTATGTCCAATTCATTTGGAAAAATATTTAGACTTACCACCTTTGGTGAGTCACATGGTGTTGCAATTGGCGGCATTATTGACGGCTGCCCAGCTGGAATTTCTCTTGACCTTGACTTAATTCAAAGTGAATTGGAAAGAAGAAAACCAGGTCAAAGCAAGATTGTAACACAAAGGAAGGAAGGTGATATTGTTAACTTCCTTTCTGGTATTTTTGAAGGTAAGACCACTGGGACACCTATCGGGTTCAACATAGAAAACACCAATCAAAAATCTAAAGATTATTCGCATATAAAAGATCAATTTAGACCTTCTCATGCGGATTACACTTATGAAAAAAAGTATGGCCACAGAGATTACAGAGGAGGAGGAAGGTCAAGTGCAAGAGAGACCGCATGTAGGGTAGTAGCAGGAGCCATAGCCAAACAAATTTTAGGAGAACTAGGAATCTCCGTTCACTCCTTTGTGAAATCCGTTGGAAACATTTGTTTGGAAAAGCCTTATCAAGATCTTGATTTTTCACTAATTGACAGTAATATTGTAAGGTGCCCCGATTCAGTTAAAGCTTCTGAAATGATTGAGTTGATAGACCAAACACGAAAAAATGGGGATACTATTGGCGGAATCATACAAGGAGTGGTCAAGAACTGCCCGGTAGGACTCGGAGAACCAGTTTTCGGAAAACTCCATGCTGAGTTAGGCGCTGCCATGCTTAGCATAAATGCAGTAAAAGGTTTTGAATATGGCTCCGGTTTTGAAGGGAGTAAAATGTTGGGATCTAAACATAATGATAGTATCACTATTGAAAACAACAACATTAGTACAACTTCCAATAATAGTGGCGGTATTCAAGGAGGCATTTCAAACGGTGAAGACATCTACTTCAATGTTGCCTTCAAACCAGTTGCCACAATCATGCAACAGCAAGAATCTCTGGACAAGAACCACAAAAAAATCATTGTAGAAGGCAAAGGAAGACACGACCCGTGTGTGCTACCTAGAGCCGTTCCTATTGTGGACGCCATGGCGGCTATCGTTATTCTTGATAATTATTTGATCAATAGAACTCGTACGTTGTAAAATGAAAAAATTATTTCTTAAGAATATTAAGATTATTAATTTTTGGTTTCCTTTCCTTGGGTCAGGTATAAAAATCAAAGAAATTAATGAACAACAGAATAAATTTTTAATTTCGTTAAGGTTAACAACTAGAAATAAAAATTTATTTGGAACTCAATTTGGAGGCTCACTCTATTCCATGACAGATCCATTCTTTGTTTTTATCCTTGTGTTAAATTTAGGAGACGAATATATAGTATGGGACAAATCTGCTCAGGTGGATTTTATAAAGCCTGGCAAAAGCAAGGTATTTTCAACCATAGAAATACCTATGAGTCGCATTGCAGAAATAAAAAATGAAATCGATGCTATTGGAAAGTCTACTTATTTTTTCGAAACAGATATTGTAGACAAAGACCAAAAAGTAATTGCTAAAGTAAAAAAAGAAGTTTATGTCAGAAAAAAGAATTTCCATGCAACAAATAAGTAAGGTTTTTGCAGTATTATTAATACTTAACATTAGTTGCACTACACAAAAAGCAGCTGAAGTAAGCGAATCAAAATCCAACCTAGAAATGACAATACCTGAGAATTCAAAACCTGAAAACAAAAAAGAAGCACCAGCCAAAACTGATGGCTCGATTATAAATGCCACTTTGAATTGTTCTGGCAGTTCAGCAATCAACACATTGCTTCTTTCCGCAAAAAAATATGACACTCAAGACTTTACTTGTTCAGTCAGAAGATCAGGAGGCTTGACCATTCAATTTATAAGCGCATCAAAAGGAATGGATATCACTTTTCAACTAAGCGGAGTAGAAGATATGCACATACAAAGTAGCGTCTATTCTTGTAAATCTAGCAACCCAGAAAAAAATATCAATGTAAGTTTAAAATCAAAATCGTTGGGTTCACACAATTTTGGAGATACCTTTGAAGGACAATTAGAAATTCTAGATTACGGAATGAGTAGTGACGTTATTTGTGGTCAATTTTCTGTTATAGACAGAAAAGGAAACAAAATAGAAGGCACTTTTAACGAAATAATTAGCTCTTTTTAAAGTTAATACATTATGAAAAGGAAATTAATAATAGCAGCGATAGTTGCTTTTGCGGTAGGTTTAGTTGGGTACTTTGGTTTCCAATGGTATTTGAGCACACACAAAGCAGAAAGTGAAGTAGTCAAATTAGAGACAAAAGAACCGGCTATCAAGGACAAGACGGAATCAGGTGTAACAATCAATAGCATCAACGAACTTTCAGGAACCTATACCTCAGAAAGCACTGAGAAAGTTTCTTCTGAAATCTTATTTAAAATTGGAGGCGCAACAGCGACTCAAGGAACTTTCAAAAAGTTTGAAGTATCATTTGAAATTTCTGATTCTATGAAAAATCTAAATGTAGTTATTGACCCTGCCAGCATTTACACCGCTGAAAGCATGAGAGATGAACACTTAAGAGGTGATGAATTTTTTAATGTGAAAAAATTCTCTAACATTACATTCAACAGTAGTAACATTGTTAAAGGTGACACCAGTTACCTAGCTAAAGGGTCCATTGAATTTATGGGATTGAAAAGTGATTTAACAGTACCATTCACATACGAAGGTCAAAGCAGCGAAGATGATCAAGTAGAAATATTCCAAGGAAAATTTGATTTCGACAGAATAAAATATGGTATGCAAGAGGCTTCCGGTGCTGAAAACAAAGTTACAGTTTCATTTTATACCGCATTAAGAAAAAAATAGCATGAAAAAACTACTTTCCCTTTTAACCCTACTTTGTATTTGTAACATCACAACACTTGCTCAATACACCAAGGAAGATGCAAAAAGTGACAATAAAAACTCTTTGTCTGATGTACCTTTTAAGGATAGACTATTCACAGGCGGGAACATTGGATTTGGTGTATCAGGAAATGCTCTCTACCTAGATTTATCACCAATAATAGGTTACAAAATCACAACTAAATTGGGCGCAGGAGTTGGCCTTAGATATTCCTTGCTTCGTGACATGTATTATAAAATAAATTACACTAATTATGGTGGGAGTTTATTTGCTAGATACAAAGTTATACCTCAAGCATTTTTGCATGCAGAGTTAGAAGGACTTCGCGCATACGACTACAACCCGCTAAGTCCTGGATATGGAGAAAGAGCAATGGCCTACATGGGATTCCTTGGAGCCGGATATTCCTTCGGAGATGGCGTAAGTTTTTCAGTGACGGTACTTTACGATGTAATTGACCACGTAAATAGCCCTTATCGAAGCACCTATTTATTGGGCCCTACTGGACCCCCAGTAATATTAAGGGGTGGTTTAACAATAGGTTTTTAATTCCTTTTTTAACCTTTTTTTCGTACAATCCTTTATTTTACTTTTATCATATGTAAAGTATAATTTGAATAATTTTATTTTGTAACTTCACGCTCACATTTAAAAGAGATTTTAAGATCTTTTGAAAGCTATTAACCTCGTTAATAATGCAATTGCAAAACATAAGATGAAAAAATATATACTACTCCTTTCTTTCACACTATTTTCCCTAGTCAACTTCACACAATCTATCTTCAACTCTTATCAGCAGGAAATGGACGCGGCTTATCAACTTCACCCTAACGTTCCTAAAGGTATTTTGGAAGGTTGGTCATTCACCATGACTCATTTTTCACACTTGGACGAATCGATTCAGGAGTCATGTGCAGGCTTACCCAAAGTATATTCTGTGATGGGTTTGACTGAAAATGGACAAGGTTACTTTAGAAACAACTTAGTAAACATCGCAAATTTAAGTGGGTATTCAGTTGCAGCAATTAAACAAGATCCACAAACGGCTTTCATTGCATTTGCCGCTGCATATGAACAACTTTTAATTGATTTCAACATTACATCAAGTAACCCTAAAGACCATATTGAAGTTTTTGAAGCCCTTTCGGAAATTCCTTTGGATCACAATCTCGTTAATAATTTCGCATTAAATTCTCACATTTATAGTGTACTTAGTTTTGTTGCGAAACCTTCCAATCAAATTTATTACAACTTCCCAAGTTATCAAATTGACCTTGCACAAGTCTTTGGAGCAACCAATTACAATGTTTTGAGTTCAACCGCAGTGAATCTGACAAATACTTCTATTTCAAACAGCCAAGGAACGAACTTTGTTCCTTCACAGTTAAAATCCGCAGAATACCCACCAGCCATTTGGAATGCTGCACCAAGTTGTAACTATTCCTCTAGAAATGGAACTGCCATATCTGCAATTACCATTCACACCATTCAAGGCTCTTACGCAGGAGCTATCTCCTGGTCTCAAAACTGTAGTTCTAACGTATCTTATCACTATGTGGTAAGAAGTTCAGATGGACAAGTCACTCAAATGGTGCTCGAAGCCAACAAAGCCTGGCACGTAGGGTCCGAAAACCCGTATACAATAGGAATTGAACATGAAGGATATGTGAGCGACCCGTCATGGTACACCACGGCCTTGTATAATGGCTCAGCAGGAATCTGTAAAGATGTGGTTGTGAGTGGATACGGAATCAATCCTTTGAGAACGTACTACGGGGCCTCTAGTTCAGGTGTAAATGTTTTAGGAGGTTGTACCAAAATAAAAGGACACCAACATTTTCCAGGTGGGACACACACCGACCCAGGAATTAACTGGAACTGGCCTAATTTTTATCATTTAATTAATGATAACCCAACTATAACACCATTAACAACTGCATCAGGAACATTGTTTGACACTGGAGGAGCATTAGGCAATTATTCTGATGACGAAAGAAAACTATATCTAATTCAGCCTTCGGGAGCATCAAACGTGACAATTACTTTTAATACTTTTGACATAGAAGCCAATTGGGACTATATGTTTGTTTATGATGGAGCAACTACTTCTTCTCCATTAATTGGCACATACACAGGGACCACAAACCCAGGAACCTTAACCTCCAACGGAGGTTCCATGTTGATTGAATTTAGATCTGATTGCGCTACGAATAATCCAGGATGGGAAATTGTTTGGAACAGTACGAACGGAGGCGGAGGAGCAGACATTACTGCTCCTATCACAAGTGTTTCAACTCCCAACAACTGGAAAACACAAGACTTTACAGCTACTTTTACGGATTCAGACGAAACTGGAGGTAGTGGCTTAGATAAAAAACTCTATCAGGTGATTGATTTTGATGGAAATGACTGGAGGGCCAATGCAAATAATGGATTCTTTTCTGACAACTTTGATCAAGCAGCAATTCACTCAGATTGGACCAGTGCTTCTGGAACATGGAACTTATTAGGTGGATACCTTGACCAATCTGATGAAGTTAACACCAACACGAATATATACGCAACACTGAATCAAGATGCATACAATGAATGGTTTTTTCATTATGCCATGAAAATTAATGGTGCGGGAACAAACAAAAGAGCGGGATTTCATTTCATGTGTGACGATGCTTCGTTAACAAACAGAGGAAATTCATACTTTGTATGGTTTAGAACTGACAATAATAAAATTCAAATTTATAAAGTCGTTAATGATGTCTTTTCTCTTGAGTTGGATCAACCTTTTACCATTAACGACAATCAATGGTATGATATAAAAGTAGCTTATAGTAAAACCACCGGAGATATTGATGTGTGGGTTGATAATGCAATAGGTGCTACTTGGAATGATCCAAGTCCTTATGTTACCGGAAATGGTATTTCTTTTAGAAGTGGCGAATCTTATTATCAGGTTAACAACCTAAAAGCATATCATGAACATGGTACTACTGAATTGGTTACGGTTGGAGCAAATGCTGACATACGTTATCAAAATGCTAATTCAACAACACCTTCCGGAAAAGTAAAGTCAATAGCAATTGACCTTGCCAAAAATGTATCCAGTATTGCAAGTGAAGAC
>CAJYBK010000109.1 GCA_913064955.1 uncultured Flavobacteriales bacterium | reverse complement strand
TGCCTCTGAAGTTTTACCACGCGCCCGCATCTCCAGTGCCTGACCGAGATTGATTAGCGCGATAATGACAAGAGCAGCTTCAAAATAGATGTGTCGCCCCATCTCAGGCACGCTCGCAGGCCATAGAGTGATCACCATGGAGTAGAGCCATGCCGAGCCGGTTCCTGTGGCAATGAGCGTATCCATATCAAACTGCAGATGGCGCAGGCCCCGCACTGCGCCGCGATAGAAGTGGTGACCTGAGTAGAACATCACAGCCAGTGTGAGTAGCCCCAGCACAATCCAGAAGGTGTTGATGGATTCAGTGGAGAGTTGCGGTAGCCAGCCGGCCATGCCTGTGATGAACAGCGGGGCACCGACTGCTGCGGCAACGGCAAACTGTTTCAGTAGCTCTTTGTAGCGCAGTTGTTCAGCGATTTCGCGCTCCGATTCATTGGCTGCAGAATGTATTTCGGTGGCATCACGTCCGGTTGCCCGGATGGCTGCAATCAGCTCGGCGGCATCAGATCGGAAGAGCGGCGTGGAGGGAAAGAGGGTAGATTTCGGGGGTCGGCGGAACATTAAAAAAAAAAAAAACGAAGGTAGAGGTGGACAAAGAACCCAACATAAGAACCGGAAATAGAAAGTAATACCACATATTATGTTTTTTGATAAACAATACGGCATCGTAATATGATTTGAATCCTAGTTTTAAACCTGATAGTATATTTCCCATTTGAATTTTATTGCACCTCAAAAATAGAGTTTTCCTTAAAATAATTCTTATTTTTGACCGCTTAATTTACAAGCAATATGTCCCAAGAAAATTTTAGTTTAAGAGCCATTAGTCCTATTGATGGCAGATATAGTTCCAAGTGTGCTTCATTAGCGGATTATTTCTCAGAAGAAGCATTGATGAAATATAGAGTATTAGTAGAAATAGAATACTACATAGCTCTTTGCGAATTACCATTGCCTCAATTAAAAAATGTATCTCCTGATATTTTTCCAGAACTAAGGAAAATGTACCAAAATTTTACGACTGCTGATGCGGCCGCAATCAAAGAAATTGAGAAAACTACAAATCACGATGTTAAGGCAGTTGAGTATTTTATCAAAGATAAAATGGACCAGTTGAATATTGGTGAAAGTAAAGAGTTCGTTCATTTTGGATTAACTTCTCAGGACATTAATAACACTGCTATTCCTAGATCAATTAAGGACGCTGTGAATGAGGTTTACGTTCCTCAATTAGAAAATATTATTCAAGCTTTGAATGGCCTATCAACTGAATGGAAGGATGTGTCTATGTTGGCCAAAACACACGGACAACCTGCTTCTCCTACTAAGTTGGGCAAAGAAATTAAAGTGTTTTCTGAGCGTTTACAAATACAGTTGACACAATTGAAAGCCATTCCTTTTAGTAGTAAATTTGGTGGGGCAACCGGGAACTTCAATGCTCACTTTGTTGCTTATCCGGAATATGACTGGGTGAAATTTGCGAATTCCTTCTTAAAAGACAAATTGAAAATTGACCGTAGCCAAACTACCACTCAAATTGAACATTACGATAATTTAGCAGCTTTGTTTGATGCTATGAAAAGAATCAATACTATTTTGATTGATTTTAACAGAGATGTTTGGACTTATGTGTCAATGGAATATTTCAAACAAAAAATTAAAGCAGGTGAAGTAGGTTCTTCGGCAATGCCTCATAAAGTAAATCCAATTGATTTCGAAAACAGTGAAGGAAACCTAGGGATAGCGAATGCTATTTTGGAACACCTTTCAGCGAAATTACCTATCTCAAGATTGCAAAGAGATTTAACTGATAGTACGGTTCTTAGAAATGTTGGAGTGCCTTTTGGTCATGTGATGATTGCATTTGCTTCTTTAGAAAAAGGTTTAGGTAAATTGTTGTTGAATGAATCTCAATTTGCAAAAGATTTGGAAAACAACTGGGCAGTAGTTGCAGAAGCAATTCAAACTGTTTTGAGAAGAGAAGGTTATCCTCAGCCGTATGAAGCATTAAAAGCACTAACTAGAACCAATGAAGGAATTACTGAAAATAGTATCAGTCGCTTTATTGATGAGTTAGGTGTTCCAGATGACATTAAAACGGAGTTACACAAAATTTCTCCCCACAACTATACAGGTGTAGATTTAGTTTAAAGTGATGGAACTTAACGGCCCTATAGAAAAATACCTATACAAAAAGATTGTAGATAGACCGGAGAATGAATCTGCGGATACCAGAGCGCACGTACTTACTGATGTTGAAGCAAAAGCGCTTAAAAAGATTCAGTTTTGGGCCATGTTTAATGCTGCAATTGCAGGGGCGCTTGGTGTCGTTGTTTTATACGTCCCAAAATACATATGGGGAGAGGCCTTGTTTCCTGTAACGGATGTTTGGTTGCCTTTTTACGATGATTATATTCAAGTAGAGGCAGTTTTTTTATTGTTCAGTTTAGTGCTTGTAGTAATTGAGATTGCTTATTTAACCTACAATAATATTCAAACTGTTAAGAAAATTGCACATGCTTGTAATTACCCTCAATTGGAAGATCCATTCTATGAGGTAAACATGAAGTCTATAATTGCTGTAGGGTTAGAGAAAAATGTCAAAGCGCAAAGTCAAATAGGTATTAATCCATTTGCAGGTTTGAGCAGATGGCAGGTGTTGACTTTTACGATATTAAACCTTGCCAAAGCAGCAATGACTAACTTCTTGTTTAAATTGATTGTTAAAAGAGCATTCGGAAGATATGCCATTAGGATATTGGTGGACTTGGCTGGTATACCAGTTTATGCTTTTTGGAATGCTTACGCAGCCAGATTTGTAGTGAAAGAATCACGCGTTAGAATTATGGCTAATCCAATTATCAAGGACTTTGCACTCACTTTGAAGGAGGAGCAAAAAGACAATCAAGAGTTTAGAGATGAATTGTATTATATGCTGGATTTTGTGGCGATAACAAAACGAAAGTTCCACGCTAATCATTACATGCTGGCCTTGGTAGTTTTGGATGCTTTTGATATTGAGCATGATCCCAATCATGAGTATGATGAACAATTCTTAGAACGAATGAAAACAAAAGCCTCTCCTTTAACAATTGCAGGGTTTTCCAAAGTCAACTTGATGGGAATGGCACTGGATGGCACAATTTCTCAAAAAGAGCAGTTCAAAATCAAATCTTGGAGAGATGATGGTATCTACAACTATACCTTGGAAGAAACTAAAAAAACAACTGATGAATTCTTTAGTGGAGCAGGGGAGTTGAGTATTTTGTAAGATATAAATTTATTGTATTAACTTTGAAAAAAATAAACCTATGAAAAAGAATACTTTTGGAAGTTTAATGATGATAGCCTCAGTGGTTACAATTTTGAATTTTAGTTCATGTGGAAAATATGAGGATGGACCTAGTTTTACGCTAAGAACTAAAAAAGCTAGACTAACCGGAGAATGGGAAGTTGTTAAAATGGGAGGACAGAACATGGATCAAGGTTATAGTCTTGAGTTTGAATTTGAAAAAGACGGAGACTTTAAGTATACTTACGGATATAGTTATGGCGGCTCCTCTTCTTCATACTCTTATTCTGGTGATTGGGAATGGGAAGATAATAAGGAGGATATACGAATTTCAATAAATACAGGCGGTGGTTATTCTTATAATTTAGATTATAAAATTCTTCGTCTTACCAATAAGGAATTAGTGTTGGAAGATTCATATAATGATGAATGGGAATTGGAAAAAAAATAAATTAAATTTAAGCCACTTTTACAGTGGCTTTTTTGTGAGATGAAAATTGAACCTTACCAGATAGAATTCGATCAAGAAATTGTTGATGTTTTTAATGAACTTAACAGTTGTATTGTTTTTAGTACTTATCAAGCGGGTACTGTTATGGTTTTAGGTACAGATAGGGATGATAGATTGTATCAGATACCTGTTACTGTAAAAAAGCCAATGGGTATTGCTGTGAAAGACGATACAATGGCAATAGCCTCTTTAGATGAAATCCAATTATTTGGGCGTAACAATCATGTTGCAGAGCAGAAAATGGTAAATAAGAAAAATTTTGATACTTATTTCATCAACAGAGCAACATACAACACGTCCAGTATAGATCTACACGATATTGATTTTGGCATTAACAAAATATGGGGAGTGAATACCGCATTTTCATGTCTGTCCACTTTTGATATTACAAATAATTTTGTTTTTAAATGGAAGCCAAATTTCATTGATGAATTAGTTCCTGAAGATAGGTGCCATTTAAATGGAATGGCTATGAGAGATGGATTGCCTAGGTACGTTACAGCTCTTAGCAAAACTAATACAAAAGAAGGATGGCGATCTGACATTATGAATTCAGGTGTTCTTTTGGAGGTGCCAACTAGCGAAGTGATTTTGGATGGATTGTCAATGCCTCATTCACCAAGGTTCTACGAAAATGACTTATATCTACTTTCTTCTGGAGATGGAAATTTACTCAAAGTAGATGTTGAAAATAAAACAACCGAGATTTATTTCAGTTTCGGAAGATTTGTTAGAGGACTAGCGTTTGAAGGTAAGTATGCATTTATTGGTATGTCTAAAATTCGAGACACCGCCAAGACTTTTAACGGATTAGAAGTAAAGAATAAATCCAAGAATGCAGGAGTCATCGTTTTTAATATGGAGACAAGAGAAGTTGTAGGTGAGGTGAATTATATCAATACCGTTGAAGAAATATTTGACGTGCAAGTTCTGAAAAACACTTTAAAACCTGCAATTTTAACGAATAATGATGAGCGCTCAAAACAGGTTATAGTTTTTGCTAACCAGGTGTTTTGGAGAAAACCTAAAGAGTCCTAAAACAGCGTAATCTGTCCATCATCTTCATCCGAATCCTTTATCGGATTATTCTTCTTCTTTTTTGCATTGGGATCGATCTTATCTTCCTCCACCTCCTTCTCTGAATCTGGCTTAGTAGGAGTGACATCCCACTCCACCTCAATTGCCTTTTCGTCTTCCACCGGAGTTTCTTTCTTTTCTTTTTTAGTAGAGGATTCGGCTGGCTTCTCAGTTTTTGGAGGTTCTTCCTTTGCTTTGGTAGATGTCTCTTTTTCTTCTTTAACAATGTTTTCGTCATTGTTATCGGCTTTCTCAGTTGATTCCACTTCTTGAGTTTCTTCCTCAGAGTTTTCTGTTTCTTCTGTTATAGGCCACTCTTCACCTTCTTTTGTAGGTAGGAGTGTTATCTCTTTCACTTTTAGTTTCGTTAATTGATTTCCTTGCGCCTTCAAACCTTTCACATCTATGAAATCGTTTAATTCAACAATTTTATCAGGTAGGTTTTTGGTCTCCTTCAAGCGTTTGTTGTACTCAATGTTGATTTTTGGCAGAAATTGAGTAGAAGCAACTATTAATTGACACCCTTCCTCATCTGGTATGAAAGAAACTTTTTTACTTGAAGATTCTACTAAGAATCTTTTAACGAAGTAGATGTCTTTATCTGGATTAAAATATACGGCAGCAACAGGTCTATCCTCTTCCCATTTCTCAATGGAAATCATGTCGTCATCAAACTTCGTAGATAATTCAAATCCAGACAATTTATAAACTCCTGATTGGTGTAAGGTTAAGATTTTATCTTCACCTTTAAACTGACCTAGGTATTGTCCTCTTCCTTCATCATTCAATCTTCTTACGATGCCATCCCACCAAACTTTTCTTGCAGCAAGCGTACTTCCCCCCGTTTCTTTTTGCTCCACTTTAGAGATGATTTCTTTAGAAACTCTATTTCCTTTAGAGGCTCTTCCTTTGATAAGCACTTCTTCAAAGTCAATATCAAATTTCACCTTTTTAAGATGAGGTCTTGGTCTCAATTTTACAGTTACTACTTCTTTGCGTCCATTTGGATTGCAGGAGAAATAGTGTAGTTTAGATCCTTTATTACCTTGAGTTAGGTCATACTCATTGTCACGAGTTATTGAACTAACATGGAAACGCTTCATGTAAGATATCTTGTCTTTACCATCTT
The DNA here is from genome assembly GCA_913064955.1 of uncultured Flavobacteriales bacterium. Lineage (GTDB taxonomy): Bacteria > Bacteroidota > Bacteroidia > Flavobacteriales_D > Parvicellaceae > Parvicella. The sequence continues at coordinate 5,023 of CAJYBK010000109.1, read as the reverse complement.
CGTAAATCAAGTGGTATATCGTCCTTTTATCGCCTTTTCGCCATACTGCAGCATGCAAGATACCTTTGCCAACAAACTTCTTATCTGCAACTTTCGTAACTAGCATTTTTCCTGTGTTAAAAAACAGAATTACATCATCAATCTCACTACAATCAGAAATATATTCGCCACCTCGCATCGAATGTCCAATGAAGCCTTCTTCAACATCCACGTAAAGTTTTTTGTTTGAAATAATAACTTTCGATGCATTGATATTGTCAAATGTTCTTATTTCAGTTCTACGCTCTCTTCCTTCACCATACTTATCTTTAAGATCTTTGAAATAATCTACTGCATATTGGATGAGGTTGTCAAGGAAGTTTTTAACTTCTTCGATTTGCGCTTCTATTTTCGCAATGGTCTCATCTGCCTTGAAACTATCAAATTTTGAAATCCTTTTAATTTTTATCTCAGTAAGGCGAACAATATCTTCCTCTAAAACAGGTTTAATAAGGTGTTTAATATATGGTTTTAGACCATTGTCAATTGCGGAAATTACTCCTTCCCATGTTTCTTCTTCCTCTATGTCTCGATAGATTCTTTTTTCAATGAATATTTTCTCTAATGAAGACCAGTGCCATTGATTTTCTAATTCACCTAACTTAATCTTCAATTCAAGTTCGAGTAGATCAACAGTTCTGTCAGTAGAACGTTTTAATAGGTCATTAACACCTACAAATAAAGGTTTGTTCTCAAATATTGTAACCGCATTAGGTGAAATACTTACCTCGCAATTGGTGAAAGCATATAATGCATCAATAGTTTTATCCGGAGAGATGCCAGGAGCTAAATGAATTAATATCTCTGCTTCTGCTGCCGTATTGTCCTCAACCTTTTTAATTTTAATTTTACTCTTCTCGGTAGCTTTTACAATACTATCGATTAATGAATCAGTAGTTGTACCAAAAGGTATTTGATCAATTTTTAATGTTTTGTTGTCTAACTTAATGATATTTGCTCTAACTCTAACTTTTCCTCCTCTTACACCTTCATTGTAGTTACTGAAATCAGCCTTTCCACCATGTTGGAAATCTGGGTAGATATCCACTTTTCTCCCTCTTAAGTAGTCAATAGATGCGTCTATCAACTCTATAAAGTTATGAGGAAGTATTTTTGTGGCTAAACCTACCGCAATTCCCTCTACACCTTGTGCAAGCAGTAAAGGAAACTTAACAGGAAGGTTAATAGGTTCAAGATTTCTACCATCATATGATTTAGTCCACTTAGTAGTTTTAGGATTAAAGACAACTTGTGCTCCAAATTTTGTTAATCTTGCTTCAATATATCTTGGCGCTGCAGCACCATCTCCAGTTAAAGTATTTCCCCAGTTTCCTTGACAGTCGATCAATAATTCTTTTTGACCAATTTGAACCATTGCATCACCAATAGAAGCATCACCATGTGGGTGATATTTCATGGTGTTACCAATGATATTGGCTACCTTATTATATCTACCGTCATCTAATTCTCTAAGAGAGTGAAGAATTCTTCTTTGCACTGGTTTTAATCCATCTTCGAGTGCAGGTACTGCTCTTTCTAAGATTACATAGGAAGCGTAATCTAAGAACCATTCTTTGTACATTCCCGATAAAGGGATGATATTGTCATCATCAGCATCACCTGCTGTTGAATCATTTTCAAATTCTTCTTCGTTAAATTCTTCGTCTTCGTGATTACTCATAACTATGCTTCGTCTGGAACTTCTTCCTCAATCTTTAGGTTATCAATAATAAATGCTTGTCTGTCTGGCGTGTTTTTACCCATGTAAAATGTAAGAATTTCTTCAATGGATTGTTCCTTGCTTAAAATCACCGGCTCTAATCTAATATCTTCGCCAATAAAATGCTTGAATTCATCAGGAGAGATTTCACCCAAACCTTTGAATCGAGTTATCTCAAGGTTTTTACCTAACTCGTTTAAGGCAGCTCTTCTTTCTTCATCGGAATAGCAGTAACGGGTCTCTTTTTTATTTCTTACTCTAAAGAGTGGTGTCTGTAATATGAACAAATGCCCTTTCTTCACCAGGTCAGGGAAGAACTGCAAGAAGAAGGTCAAAAGCAATAATCTAATATGCATACCATCCACATCGGCATCAGTTGCGATGATTACTTTATTATATCTCAAATTATCCATGTCGTCCTCAATGTTGAGGGCCGCTTGAATCAAGTTAAATTCTTCATTTTCATAGACTACTTTTTTGGTCAAACCAAATGAATTAAGAGGTTTACCTCGCAAACTGAATACTGCTTGCGTAGCCACCTTTCTTGATTTTGTGATTGATCCACTTGCAGAATCTCCCTCCGTAATGAATATAGAAGACTCTTCACGCAATTCATGCTTGAGGTCATTGAAATGAACTTTGCAATCTCTTAATTTCTTATTGTGCAGGTTGGCTTTCTTAGCTCTGTCTCTTGCTAATTTTCTGATGCCAGAGAGTTCTTTTCTTTCTTTCTCAGACTGCTTGATTTTCTTTTCTAAAGTATCAGCAACTTGTGGGTTTCTATGAAGATAGTTGTCTAACTTATCTTTCAAAAAATCCATTACAAAAGCTCTTACAGATTTTCCACCTTGCTCTATTTCATGAGAGCCTAATTTTGTCTTTGTTTGAGATTCAAAGACAGGTTCCATTACCTTGATACTTATAGCCGCAACAATTGATTGTCTGATATCTACGGGGTCATACTTGCCATAAAAGTCTTTAATAACTTTAGCAACCGCTTCTCTAAAAGCAGTTAAGTGTGTCCCCCCTTGAGTGGTATGTTGCCCATTTACAAAAGAAGAATAATCTTCACCGTAACTTCTAGCATGTGTAAAAGCAACTTCGATATCTTCGCCTTCCAGATGAATGATTGGGTAGAGAGGATCTCCATCCATATTATTTTCCAATAAATCCTTTAGTCCATTTTTGGAAAGAAATCTTTTACTGTTGTAGTGGATAGTTAAACCTCTGTTCAGATAACAGTAATTCCATAACATCTTCTCGATGTAGTTGCCACGATAAACATAGTTTTTGAAAATGCTTGGGTCCGGTGTAAACTTTACATAGGTTCCATTTTCTCTATCCGTATCTTCTAAATCATACTCTTTGGTAATTTCTCCAGCACTAAATTCTACTTTCTTGCATTTGCCCTCTCTGTAACTTTCTACTTTGAAATAATTGGAAAGTGCATTTACTGCTTTCGTACCCACACCATTTAATCCAACAGATTTTTTAAATGCTTTACTATCGTATTTTCCCCCAGTATTCATTTTGGATACCACATCTACTACTTTTCCTAATGGAATACCTCTTCCATAGTCACGTACTGATGCAGATCCTTCATTTAGTTTAATAATAATTTTGCGACCATTTCCCATGACAAACTCATCGATAGAGTTGTCCATCACCTCTTTTATCAAAATGTAAATCCCATCGTCTGGTGAAGCGCCATCACCAAGTTTCCCGATATACATACCGGGACGCATTCTGATGTGTTCTTTCCAATCAAGGGAGCGGATATTGTCTTCCGTATATTCTGCTTTTTCTTCTGACATTTTATGAAATAGTGATTTAGCCATAAAAATAACAATATATGAGGTATTTATTGGGTAGAATAGGATTGATTTATTAACACGTTGTTTTTAACGGAACAATTCTAAGGTGAAATTTTAAAGTTATTATTAAAAAAACCGTTTCCGTAGTTAGAAAATAGTGTTTTGACGAATAATTGAAACAGCGTTCAATCAAAGTTATACCTTTGTAATAGGGGTAGTTAAATAATTGCTTTCATAAGCAATGTTTTTTGTCTCGCCTTAGGTTTCCTAAGGCGAGATTTTTGTTTTTTGACCTGTCATATTTTTATTTTCATTGGTGTTTTTTATTGTTTAATCGTTGATATTAACATTTTTGTGTATATAATCTTAACATTCGGTAGTAGAAGATTTAAATTCAAATATTAGTTTTGCTTATTATCTAAACAATGCACAAAAACTAATCACCATGGTGAAAGCACTTTTTATATCACTTAATCTTGTTGGATTGGCAATGTTACCTTTTCTGTACGTAGGAAATGTAAGCGTTGAACACCAAGCACCATCGGAAGTAAACGCAGGAGAATCAGTTGAAGTAACGATTACCTTAAATAAGGGAACTATTACTGGGCCTGCTAGACTTAAATTAGATTTCAGTGATGCTGAGGGACTAATTGCCGAGGATATCGACAATGCTGGATCATCCTTTTCTTTCTCGGAAGGTAACGGGTTATATATTTGGTATTCTATTCAAGCAGACGAGCAAGTTGTATTAAAATATAGATTAAAAGCAGGAGCGGATGCGTCAGGTACAAAAACTATTTCTGGATCTTTTTCTTATTTAGATGAAGAAGAGAGAAAAAAAATGGATATACCATCTGTTATTATTGAAGTAAAAGGTGGAGCGGTGGCGTCCACACCTGTTGAGACTCCTGTTGAAACGGTTGAGACAACTACTGAAGTTTCAAATGAAGAAGAAGTTACTTGTAGTAGAATGGTTACTAAGCAAGGAGAGGATTTTGTTGTTTCGATAGATGTTAAGAAAGGAAGCAATCATGGCTTTGCTAGAATTAAAGAAACTATCCCAGCAGGCTTTAATGCAACTTCAATAGAGAATGCCGGAGCAGTGTTTAAGTTTGTGGATGGTTATGCTAAGTTCTTATGGACATCCCTTGCAGCAGACAAAGATGTGGTAACCGTTTCTTACAAATTGGAAAGAACAACGGCATCTGCAGGTACTTATGATGTTGACGGAGTGTTTTCTGGGGAATTTCTTATCGTAAACGATGTACCAAAAAGTATTGTAATTCCAACTGGCACATTTACAGTAGAGATCGGAAGAGCGTCGTGTAGGGAAAGAGGGTAGATCTCGGTGGTCGCCGGATCATTAAAAAAAAAAAAAACAAAAACAAAAAAAAAAACACGAGAAAGCTGCCAACAACAGAGAAGCCGCAGAACTGCACACTGGTCTAAC